>CASEIJ010000064.1 GCA_949288035.1 uncultured Mycoplasmatota bacterium | reverse complement strand
TTCAGAATATTTAATAGTAACACATCCTGAATTATTATTACCGAATAAATCTCTAGCTCTAGAATCGACATATAATTTGGCACCACGTTCAATTGACATTTCATAAACTTCATATTTTCTATTCTTATTAGCTTCTTGAATCTTACCCACTTGAGGAAGAGCAAGTATTAAAATAATCCCAATAATCGCAATAACAACAATCAATTCAATCAAAGTAAATGCTTTATCATTTTTGAAAAAATTAGTCTTCATATTACAATCACCATCATTCCCTATCATAACAAAATTGTACTCTGACCCTGTTATTTTGTCAATTACTATTCAATTTTTCTGCAAAACAAAAGACAAGAACAGATTTCTTGTCTTAACTATTACCATATCCTAAAACGGTACTAAATTATCACAAGAGGTAATACCTCCCATCATACTAGAAGATCCCTCTGATTTCTGTGGAAGTAAATTATTATAGCAAACAGAACCTTCCCAGCATCTAAATCCTCCATACAGCTCTGTACCAAACCAGTTAAATCCTTTGTTATCCCCTGTATAACATTGCCAGTTAACACCAGATTGTGTATACATAATAGTAACATCAAAATCAAAGTCACCATTCGCATACTGCGTTGAAAACTTATCTACCGTGTTTCCCATAGGTCCAAACCAGCAAACAGAATCTCCTCCACGTTCACAAGCTTCCCCTGTCTGAACACCATCCTCCTCAGGAGGATCAGGTTCTGGATCAGGTTCTGGTTCTGGTGGATTAACAGAAGAAACATCCACTGAACAAGCACGACTATTTCCAGCATTATCACTAATAGTAACACTAACAGTATTGACACCAGAAGGAATACTTGCTTGGAAACTATTGCTTGTACACTTACTATCAGAATCACTGCATCCAACAGTAACAGTCTTACCATCAGAAGAAATAGAAGAACTTCCACAAGTAGGTTTCGTCTTATCAATATATTTATTAACTCTACATTCTAGCGTATTACCATTCTTATCAGAAATAACAATATTATCAGTAGTACCATTCGTAGTAAACGTTTTTTCAAACTTAGCTTTACTACAATTTCCACCTTCACAAGCAACACTAATTGTTCGATCTTTATTCGTCCAACTAATACTTTCTCCCTCGACAGTACCACACTCTAATTGATCTTTATTTAAATAAACATCCACTTCACACTGATTCGTATTTCCTGCTTTATCTTTAATCGTAAACTTATAAGTAGTAGTTGTAGTACTAAATTTTTTCGTATATGGATTTTCAACACAACCACTTTCACTATCATTACAATATTGCTTAATCGTAAAATCTTCAGTCGTCCAAGTAGTTTTTTCTCCCTCTGTATTACCACAACTTGGCTTTGTATTATCAATCTTATAAGGCCCAAATTTTTCACTTAAAGACTTATTGTTACCTAATACATCTTGAACTCCACTAGTCCCCTCAGCCATATATGGTTCAACAACTAAATAATATTCCCCTGTCTCATCAACAATATTCTTCTTTGGAATTGTAAAATTAACTTTAAGTGTATCCTCTTTATTATTAAAATTATAAGTATACTCTTCACTCACTTTTTCATCAGAATTATTCACCCAGTAATATTTAACACTAGTGTTAGACTGTAAACCACTCTCATCTGAAACAATAATTTTTACAGTTAACTCATCAGACCTCACCCAATCAGGATGAGGAGTTGGTGTAATACTAATTTGTGGCTCAGAAGTATCCGGATTACTACTACAAGTAAAAGTTTCATCTACCTCTTTTTGATATACGACCTCACCGTTCTCCCTACATGTAAGTGCTACATTGTAACGATAAGTATCATTAACTTTTCGCACCTGAACATAAGTCTCATCATTATTAGAGCAAGTAACAGTACTGCTACTAAAATCTTTCAACACATTACTAGTTTTTAATTCAGACTAATTTACTGTAACGCAGCCAGAATTATTATTTCCAAACAAATCCCTAGCATGCGAATCAACATAAAGTTTCGCACCACTCTCAACAGCCTGCTGGTAAACTTCATATTTCCTATTCTTATTAGCTTCCTGTAACTTAGAAACCTGTGGTAAAGCAAGTATTAAAATAATACCTATAATTGCAATCACCACAATAAGTTCAATTAAAGTAAACCCGTATGGATTTGGTTTTGTTTTAATTTTTATCATACCTTATCACCATTATTCATACACTAATTAAATTATATCTATAAACAAATAACTTTGTCAATAATATTTCTACATAAAACACTGCTTTACTGTAGAGTTACAATTGATGTGACACCATCAATATAAAAAAAAGCAATAAGTCGTATAAAATATTAATTGAAACCAAAAATTATACGAAAGGACTTATTGCATATGACAAGTATATCACAAACTCAACGTTATATTCCACATGAATTGAACACAAAATATTATTCTGTAAAATTATATAGGAAAGGTTATCCTGTATCATTTGTATGTAGAAGATATAAAATATCAAAATCTTCCCTTATGCGATGGAACAAAAAATTTGATGGTACCAAAGAATCATTAATTGATAAATCTCACAGACCTCTTTCAAAACATCCTAACGCTCACACTGATACTGAAATTAAATGGATCAAAAATCTAATAAAAAGAAATCCTAATATTTCTTTATGTGAGTTATATGGAAAATTAAGAGTCAACTATGGATATTCAAGACATGCTTCTTCATTATTCAGATTACTAAGAAAGATGAACTTTTATGTTAATAAAGAAAAACATTCTAAATATGTTCCTAAACCTTATGATACTCCAACTAATATTGGTATTAAATGGCAAATGGATGTTAAATATGTTCCTAAAGATTGTTATTCTGGAAACGATGGCGAGAAATTTTATCAATATACTATAATTGATGAAGCTTCAAGAGAAAGGTTTATTTATCCTTATAAAGAACAATCTTCATATTCAACTGTAGATTTTGTAAAACGTGCCATACTTTATTTTGGGTATAAGCCATTAACTATTCAAACTGACAATGGTCAGGAGTTTACTCATACTAAAAAGACAGATAGAATTCATCCACTTGATGCATTACTCAATGAGTTAAATATTAAACACCAATTAATTAGACCAAGAACTCCAAGACATAATGGTAAGGTTGAACGTAGTCATAGAAATGATCAAAATAGATTTTATAATTATTTAAAATTTTATTCTTACGATGATTTATTAAAACAAATGAAAAGTTATTTAAACCGTTCTAATAACATTCCAATGCAAGTATTAGGTTGGATTTCTCCTATTGAAAAAAGAAATATTTTAAAAGAAGCTTGTGCTAACGCAAAGCTTCCTAATTAATATTTTTTACGACTTTTTGGTCTCACATCATTGACAACTATACA
>CASEIJ010000063.1 GCA_949288035.1 uncultured Mycoplasmatota bacterium | reverse complement strand
TGAATTATATCCTAATTAATTTTGTATTTTAGAAACTTTCTGATAGAATATATGTCTATCAGGAGGTTTTATTAGTATTATGACAATGAATGAAATTATCGAAAAGTTAGAACAAAACCAATATGATATTCCCGTACAAAAACTAACAACAGTACAAAAATATGGAATGATAGAATATGCTTTCTTAAACCATAATCATATTGGTGAAATTATGGGATTATTGTTAACTCATGCAACAAGTCAAAATCAAGAACAGAAAATAAAAAATTATTTCTTCCTAACATTAAAGCAAACCAAAGATTATTATCCGTTTGAATTATTACAATTTCAAAACATGAAAAAGTTATTTCAAAATGAAGATATTCAAAAAATTTTTCAAATATTGAAAGATAAAATTGGGAATCATTTATTCACATACGATGAATTATTAACGATTGTCGATTATACGATTTTACCAAATTATGTGAAAGGAAAAAATAAGAAAAAAGATTTCTATTATATGAATGCATTACAAATTCAAAAACAAATTTATCGTCAAATACAAAATGAAATGAATGAGCAATTTATGAATCATAAAATAATTTTACGCCATTTACAAGAATTACCACATCAGTATCAGAAATATTATAACGATATTCAAACATTTCAAAAAGTAAAAAAATAGAAATACTTGTCGTAAATTGTTTTATTTGTTATAATAGGTAAGACGTTTGGAAAAGGAGGGAAATGTATGGCCAATAAAAAAGGTGAAAATAGAAGACTAGTAGACTTTAAATGTACTGTTTGTGAAAAACATAAAGTTCGTAAAGAAAAAAATGTTAAAAATACTCCAGAACGTATGGAACTTAGTATGTATTGTCCAATCTGTAAAAAACACACACCACATAAAGAATCAAAATAAGGTTATACAATCCCTTATTTTTTTAAAGAAAGGAGGATATTATGTTTGAAATTAATGATATCAAAAATGGAATTACTTTTATTTATGAAGGAAATATATTTCAAGTATTAGAATTTTTACATGTAAAACCAGGAAAGGGGCCAGCTTTCTTAAGAGCAAAATTAAAAAATTTAAGAACTGGTGCAACCATTGAAAAAACATTTAATACCAATATTAAATTAGAAAAAGCAATGATTGAAAAGCAAAATGTTCAATTCTTATATAAAGATGGAGATAATTACGTATTCATGAATATGGAAACATATGAACAAATTGAACTTTCAAGTGATCAAATTGGAGATAATGCAAAATACTTAAAAGATGGTTTAGATGTAGAATTAAGTTTTTATAAAGGGGAGTTATTAGGGGTTATTTTACCTGAAAAGATTGAAATGGAAGTAGTTCATACAGAACCTGCCGTAAAAGGTAATACAACGAACAATGCTACAAAAGATGCAGAATTAGAAACAGGTTTAACAGTTCGTGTTCCACTTTTTATTGAACAAGGGGAACATATCATTGTAAATACACGTGATGGAAAATATGATTCTAGAGCGTAATATATTTAGTAAATAAAAAAACTTGACAAACATATGATTTATTAGTATAATCACTATGTAATTTGAAAAGGAAAGCAGAAGATCCACTTCTCACCCGATTGCAAAAAGCTTTGGGTTTATGCCAAAATAATAAATATTTGGATTTTTTAGTGGATACTTTTGTGTATCCACTTTTTTTGGAGGTGTCTATTATCGCTAGTAGAGAAAGAGATTTGTTTGTAAATGAGCAAATACGAGCAAGAGAAGTAATGGTAATTGGTCCAAATGGGGAACAATTAGGTATTAAACCAATTAAAGATGCATTAACACTTGCAAATTATGCTGGTTTTGATTTAGTATTGATGAATTCTAATGCACAACCACCAGTTTGTAAGATTATGGACTATAACAAGTTTAAATACGAAAATAAAAAGAAACAAAAAGAAAATATGAAACGTCAAAGAGAAGCAAACTTAGATGTAAAAGAATATCGTCTTTCTGTTTCTATTGATATTCATGACTTTAATACACGTGTTCGTAATGCAAAAAAATATTTAGAAAAGGGACATAAAGTAAAAGCGAATATTCGTTTTCGTGGTAGAGAAATGGCTCATACGCATTTAGGAAAAGACGTATTACTTCGTTTTGCAAAAGAATTAGAGGATGTAGCAGTGATTGAATCTATGCCAACATTAGATGGAAAATTCATGAATATGTTACTAGCTCCAAAAAAAGATAAATAAGGAGGATTAAGTTATGGCAAAGAAAATTAAAAAGAAAACACACAAGGGAATTGCAAAAGCTTTAAAGATTAGACCTGGTGGAACGATTAAAATTGGTAAAGGTGGTTCACGTCACAATACTGGTAAAAAAAGTTCTAAATTTAATAGAGATAGACGTAAAGGACAAAGCTTAAGTAAATCTGATTATAACAGAATTAAAAAAGTAATTAAGTAATAAAAGAAGGAGGATATATTATGGCAAGAGTAAAAGGTGGTACGATTAGTCGTGCACGTCATAAAAAAGTAATGAAACAAGCCAAAGGATATTTTGGTAGTAAACACAGATTATACCGTTCAGCAAATGAACAAGTTATGCATTCATTAAAATATGCATATAGAGATAGAAGACAAAAGAAAAGAGATTTTAGAAAGTTATGGATTACACGTATTAATGCTGCATGCCGTATGAATAACATTAGTTATTCTAAATTCATTAATGGTTTAAATATTGCAGGTGTTACTGTAAACCGTAAGATGTTAAGTGAAATTGCAATTGATAATCCACAAGCATTTACGAATTTAGTAGAAGTTGCAAAAGCAGCATTAAATGGAGATACAAAAGCAATTGCAAAAGCTTCTACACCAGTAAAAGTTGAAACAAAAAAAGAAGAGAAAAAAGAAGTTAAGAAAGAAACAAAAACAACAAAGAAAGAAGAAACACAAGATCTATCAAAAATGACAGTTGCTGAATTAAAGAAATTAGCAAAATCTAAAAATGTTGAAGGATATTCAACAATGAAAAAAGCTGAATTACTTGATGCATTAAAATAATG
>CASEIJ010000062.1 GCA_949288035.1 uncultured Mycoplasmatota bacterium | reverse complement strand
ACTTGTGCTTCTCCGATAGCTTGTTCTACTGCTTTCATATATCCATATGCAGAGTCTACTGCTGAATTTTTCTTAGCTTTTGTAATTGTTCCCATGATAAGTGGAGTTGCGATTAATGCGATTACTGCTAAGATTACGATTACTGCTAATAATTCGATTAATGTAAATCCTTTATTATTTTCCTTCATACTTTCCTCCTATTAAATTAGTTTACTGTAGCTTTATCATCTGTAATGGTAACTGTATATCCGCCAATTCTTAAAGTTCCTTGTGTTACACGTCCATTGGCATCATATTTTAAAGTTCCACCATTTTCTGGTTCACTTCCCTTATAATTTACAGATAATGTCTTATCAACTGAAGTTGAACCAGCAAATTTAATTTGTACTTGATTTCCTGCTTGTGATCCACTTCCAGATACAGTTGCAGTTGCTCCAGCAATATCAAATGCTCCTGTTGGGTCGTCAACTTGAGCTTCTCCGATAGCTTGTTCTACTGCTTTCATATATCCATATGCAGAGTCTACTGCTGAGTTCTTCTTAGCTTTTGTAATTGTTCCCATGATAAGTGGAGTTGCGATTAATGCGATTACTGCTAAGATTACGATAACAGCTAATAATTCAATCAATGTAAATCCTTTACTATTTGTCTTCATACTTTCCTCCTCCTATTATTACATTAACATAATACCATTCCCGACATTTATAGTCAATATTTCCCATTTTAGTTTACTTTTTTTGACAAGTTATTTTTGGTCTTCAATATGAATATCAAACACACTCGGTCCTTCTAAAACATTTCCATCAATATCAAAACGAGAACCATGGCAAGGACAATCCCAAGTACATTCTTTTTCATTAAAGATTAAGTGACATTTCATGTGAGGACATACTGTATGAACACAATGTTCCACTCCTTTTTCATCTGTATAAATACCAATTCGTTTACCATCACGGTATGTAATTTTAACCTTATCACTCTGCTTTTGTATCATTGATTGAACCATTGCTACAGAAATATCTGCACTATCTACTACAGTATTTAAAACTCGTTTCACTGGATAATTACGATATGGTTTCAATAACTCAGCATAATCATTTTCTTTTCCTAATACCAAATCAGATAAAAGAATACCAGCTAACGTTCCATTGGTCATTCCCCATTTTTGAAAACCAGTTGCAATCAATAAATTGTGATTCATATCAGAAACAGGGCCAATCAATGGTAGGTAGTCATTTGGCATTACATCATGTGTCGTCCAGTAATATTCAATATGATAAGGGAATAATTCAGCAAATTGTGTTTCAACTGCTTGATAACTTTCATCGGCTGATTTACATTTCGTAATCTTATCACTTTCAGAAGCAAAAATGAGATACTTTTCTTTATTTTGATGATAACGGATAGACCATACTGGTTTTGTAATCGTAATTGCAGAAAAAGGTTGAATCTCATCCGTATTAGAAGCCACAACATAAGAAGCTTCTACATGTGTTTTTAATGGAACCCAAGCCGGTTTTACAAAAAATGGATAATGAGTACAAACAAGTACTTGTTTTGCTTCAATCACTCCATGAGAAGTATGAACATAGTAATTCTCTCCATCTTGATCAATATCATAAGCACTCGTCTCTTCGTAAATTCTCATTCCACGAGAAAGTGCGATATTCGCAAGTCCATAAATATATTTCACAGGATGAAAAACAGCTGTATGTTTCACTTTTAAAGCACGTGTACAAGGAATAGAAAGTGGTAATTTATCTGATATTTCTACCCCTACTTCACATCGTTTTAAAAAGTTTTCTAAATATTCTATTTTTTCAATTTGTTTTTCATCACTTCCAAAGACATAGGCATCAACTTCCATAAAATTACAATCAATTTTCTCTGTCTCCACAATTTCTTTGATTTTCTGACACATTTCTTGTTGTGATTTTAAATATTTACGAGCAGTTTCAAAATCATACATCTTTTCAATTTGCTCATAAATCTCATCTTGTAAATAAGTGATTTTCCCTGTCGTGTTTGCTGTTACACCAAAGCCAATTCTCCCTTTATCAATCAGTAAAATATTTTTCTTAACATTTGATAACTGGTAAAGTGCTGTCATTCCAGCAATTCCTCCACCGATAATTAAAATATCTACTTTCTCATCTTTCTTCTCTGTTTGAGATAAGGATAATGGTTTTATTCCTTCTTTCCAAATTGTTTTATGATTCATAAATTTCACCCTTATTAGTATGATAAGATAAACTTATTTTATGTAAAAGAAAAACAGAGATGACTCTGTTATAAATTTTCTAACTTATCTTCTATTTCTGCTTTTCTTTTTTCTTCTAATTGTAAGTTTTCTCTTTCTTTATTTACAATTTGTTCTGGAGCATGACTTACATACCCCTGATTAGAAAGTAATTTCTTTCTTCTTTCAATGGATTGATTTAAAGAAGTTAGTTCTTTT
>CASEIJ010000061.1 GCA_949288035.1 uncultured Mycoplasmatota bacterium | reverse complement strand
GATCATCAGCTATCAGTTCGTATTTTTCCTTTATTAGATCAATTGTTTCAAGAAACAAAGTTATCTCCAAAGGAAGTAGATGAAATTGTCGTTGTGACAGGACCTGGTTCTTTTACAGGGGTTCGTATTGGTGTCACAATTGCCAAGACTTATGCATGGTCTTTCAATAAGAAGATTATTACAGTCTCTGAATTACAATGTATGGCTTCTACAGAGGTAGATACTGATTATTGTATCCCAATGATTGATGCTAGAAGAAATGCGGTATATGCAGGTATTTATGATAGAAATTTAGATGCTGTCATACCAGATCAATATATTACATTAGATGCATTACAAAAGAAAGTAGAAGAATTAGATGGTACTTATACTTTTATTAGTGATCAGACATTTCCTTCTATCGATGTAATAAAATCAAATATGAATTTAAAAGTAATCTTAAAAAAACATGAAAATGACGAAGGTATCAATCCACATCAGGTCAACCCAAATTATTTAAAAAAGACAGAAGCCGAAGAAAACTTAACTAAGTAGTATGGAAATTATTGAAGTACAAGCATCAAATTTTCAACAGTTTCAAACTATTTTAAATATTTCGGGAAATCCTATGGAAGAATGGGATCAATTTGCACAAGATCCTTTTCGCCATTGTTATTTATTAAAAAAAGATGATATTATTTGTGCTTATATTGATTTTTCAATGATATATGAACGGGCAGAGTTAAATCAAATTTTTGTCATAGAATCATATCGTAAACAACATTGTGCGAGCCAATTAATGGATTTTATGATAGAACAGTGTATGAATCAACATTGTTGTAATGTGACATTAGAAGTACGTGAAAGCAATATAGCAGCACAAAAACTATATCAGAAATATCAATTTCAATCAGTCGCCAAACGAGAACATTATTATCAAGTAGAAGATGCAATATTAATGGAAAGGACGTTGTAGTATGAAGTCAACATATATTTTAGCAATTGAATCTAGTTGTGATGAGACAAGTGTTTCAATTATAAAAGATGGTCATGAAGAAATCGCAACAGTTGTCTTAACACAAATAGATATTCATAAATTATTTGGTGGTGTCGTACCAGAAGTTGCTAGTAGACATCATATTGAAAACATTACAATTGTCATTGAAGAATGTCTACATAAGGCTAATATGACAATTGAACAAGTCGATGCAATTGCAGTAACATATGGTCCCGGATTAATTGGATCCTTATTAATTGGTGTTCAAGCAGCAAAAACATTGGCTTATTTATATCAAAAACCACTGATTCCTGTTCATCATATTGCTGGTCATATTTATGCTAATAACTTAGTAGAAGAGATGAAATTTCCATTGATTGCACTTGTTGTAAGTGGAGGACATACTGAGTTAATGTATATGAAAGAAGACTATTCTTTTGAAAAGATTGGTGGTACTTTAGATGATGCAGTAGGGGAAGCATATGATAAAGTTGCACGTGTCATTGGACTTCCATATCCTGGAGGACCAGCTGTAGATAAATTAGCCCATCAAGGTAAAGATACATATCACTTACCATTACCACTAGATGATGATAGTTATGACTTTAGTTTTAGTGGTTTAAAAAGTGCAGTCATCAATTTATCACATAATGAACAACAACGAGGAAATGAAATTCGTAAAGAAGATTTAGCTTGTTCATTTCAAAATCGCGTAGTAGAAATTTTAGCAAAGAAGACAATGAAAGCACTCAAAGAATTTGGTGTCGATCGTTTAATTGTTGCCGGTGGGGTAGCTGCCAATCAAGGATTACGTGAGAGATTACAAACACTATGTGAACAAGAAAATATTCATTTAATTATTCCACCAATGAAATATTGTACGGATAATGCAGCTATGATTGGTGCAGCTGGTTATTTCGCATATCAATTAGGAATTCGTGGAGATCTTACATTAAATGCTAAAGCAACTGGAGAATTAAAAAAGTAGATAGAAATATCTATTTTTTTTATTTTCAGGGTCAATAATTGCCATTTCAAAGAAATAATAGTTACAAATAGTGAAAAATAGTGTACACTTTTTTAAAGATTAGGAGAGATATGTAGTATGTTGTTATGCTTTCATTTTAAAAAGAAAATATTCATTTTAAAGATAAAGAAATTTGATTGTATGTTATTTATTGGTAAGTAACTTTATATAAGGATATAAAATATATGTTAAAATAAAAATATAGAATAGGAGTATCAGTAGTATGTTTTATTTTTTTGTCGTAGAAGACCAAGCCGATATGAATCAGATGGTTTGTGATTTCATTATAGATATTTGTAACGAGAAAAAAATTAAGATAATGATTTATCGCTTTTCATCTTATTCCAAAGCTTTTTATGAACTTGCTTATGCGAGTATTCCCAATAAAGTTTTTGTCTGTGACATTGAAATTACAGCTCTCAAAGGGAAGTTAAAACACATGGAGTCTGGTCTGGAATTTGGAAAAAAATTACGTGAAAAAGATACGAAAAGTGATTTAATTTATCTGTCGAATTATGATTATGAAAATGAGGTAGCTACTTCTATTTTTAATTGTACTAGATATATTAAAAAGAACTGTAAAAATATGAGAGAAATATTAGCAGATACTATCGATTATTTAGTTTTTAAAAAAGGAGAACAGCAAAAGATTGTATTTCGTATTTCTAATCAAATAACTTATCAATTTCAATTGAATGAGATTAACTATGTTCAGAAAATAAAATCAACAAAATATTGTGAAATACATACTATCACGACACCATTTAAATACTATATTACGTTAAAAGAATTAAATAAAACGTATTTTCATAATCATTTTGTAACTGTAAAAAGAAGTTATTTGGTTAACTCATATAACATAAGATTCCAAGATAATCACAAGATCATTTTTTCTAATGGTGATCAGTTATTATTATAAAAAACACATTTCTTATTTCTGAAATGTGTTTTATTTCTTTTTAGAATTTACGTGTTCAAAGTAGTGTAATAATAATTCTTTTGGTGAATTACAAAGTGTTTGTTGCATTTCTTCACCATTCAAAATACCATATTCTAATGAAAGATGATGTAAGATGCAAACTTGATATTCTTTCAGAGAATCAGCAAATTCTAGCGTTTGTTCCTTCTGTTCAGGAGATACTTCTAGTGGTAGAATAAAAAGTCCTGTATATCCATGTCGTTTAATATCTTTGGTTGTATTTAAAAAGACAACATCTCCTAATAAAGTATAAAAATAGCTAATGGTTTCAGGTGTATGTCTGTAATTTAATTTGGAAAAAATTGGTATATTTTTATAATTATCTTTCGCATATTCTAATAATGCCTCTGAGTGGGTATTAAGAGAATCTATACTTCCTATATAATCGATTGTTTGATTTGGATGTATGATAACAATTTTATGTATATTCATAATTTCACTTCCTATATTTATTATAACAGAACATAAAAAAAATGGAATGATGCATTCCATTTTTTTAAAACATAGCTGGAAGAATAAACATTGTAATAATAAGAATTATAAGATATACAATTCCATATGTGTATCCGATTTTGTTTTTATCAATATCTGATGTATAGCGGAATCCTTGAATCATGTATACATTTGATAATACAATTCCACATAATAAGATTAACATCATAAGTTGTACTGAAACATACATAAAGATGATTGTTCCAAGCATTGTTACTGTTAAGATGACAGAGGTAATTCCAAGGTAAGTAAGCATTTTTTTATAACTAGAATTACCATGGAATAATTTATCAGCAACAAGATAGAATAATCCAGCAAGAATTGCATAAGTAACAAGTACAATTACAAGAGTTGTAAAGAAGATTCTAGCATAAGGAATTTCGATAGAGGTAGCTATTAAACTATTAAATCCGCTAGCACTTGCAAATACACCAATTAATTCTTTAGAACCTAAGCAACAGAATAATGCGATAATCACTGCATTGATTGCAATTAGAATTCCTCCAATTGTAATATTTTCTGTTTCTACAACTTCTTTGATAGTATCTACTGGTTTTGTAAACATACCTTTTACAGCTGATACTAATTCATTAAAGTCAAATCCTGTCGTAACTTCTGTTGTTTTATTTTCACAGTTTGGACATTTACCATCCACTAATTTTGATCCACATTTTGTACAAAATTTTGCCATACAATTTCCTCCTTAAAAATATTTTGAAAAATAAGTTGGTAGACTACTAGCATCTACTAAATGATAAGCATTATCTACATAACTATATGAAACATAAATACCATCAGATGAAGAATTTGATTTTTCTTTTGTTTCACCATCTTCGTCATATGATATTGTATAATTATATTTTCCATAAAGATACATTGTTAAATATCCATCATCATCTAGTTCTAAGTCTCTTAATTCCATATCTTTGAATTCAATTTTCTTTAGTGTTGTAGTACTATATGAATCCATATCCTCTTTTAATTCTTCATAAGTATCTTTTAAATCATCTAAATCGACATTTTTTCCTTCGAAGTTAGATTTAATATCATCGAAGTTTTTGTTATCGATTACTCCTTGATAGATGATTCCTAAATCTTTTTTCGCCTGATCTACCATTTTATTTTTTTCTTTGGTTGGAATATTATCTTCATTGAAATGAATTGTTTGTGAGTGAGAATATGTACTGACATTTAATTCATCTTCTAATGAGAATCCAAATGGTAATTCAATTTTCATTTGATATGGAAGAGCTAATAATGCAGGTAATTTATATACATCCATAGAAGAAGTACTTTCATCTTTGTCAATATATTTCTTATCTACTTTAATGCCTTCTAATGTTACAGTTGAATCTTTTAATACAGAAAGTTCAAAATCATCAACTGTTTCTAAAGTATTATCAGCAATTTTCCAATTATCGAAGAATAAAAATTTATTTCCTTTTTCTTTTGTCAATGTAATATGTTCTGTTTGATCATTTGTTTTTCCTTCTACTGTATAAGTAATTGTTACATACATAGAAAGACCACTGCTGCTTTTTTCTGCTTTTGTAATTTTGTAGTTTGTAACTTTTTCCTCTTTGCTGTCCTTTTTCATCCTATTTACAATACTTGTGAATACTTTTTTGTCTGTAAATTCACTTTTCTTCACATCTAAATAAGAATATAATTTTTCGGAATCATAATTAATTACTGCTTCAAAATAATCTGATGCGATTTTCTTAGGATCTGTTAAATTTTTACCAATTACAAATCCGATTACAAGTAATATGACAATGATAATGCCAACTGTCCAACCAATTTTTGCTTTCTTGCTCATTGGTTTTCTTTCCTTCGGTGTTACTTTTTTTGGAGCTTTCTTTTCCTCTGTTTGCTCATCCGTATTGAGTGGTTTTCCACATTCGGCACAGAACTTTGCACCAGGTTCGTTTTTAAATCCACATTCACCGCAAAACACTTATATCATCCTCCTTTGCACTCCTAATTATAATGTAACCTATTTTATGTTCCCTGTCAATTTCATGTTTATGAAATAAATAAAAAAATATACAAGATTTTAACTTATTTCTTGTATATTTTCTATTTATTTTTTATACAACGTTTTTCTATAAAATTCACTATATAATACATAATCGTTGCGACAATTCCTAAAATGATTACACCAGACATAACGAGATCTAAGTTAAATACTTGGGAACCATACATAATTAAATATCCGATTCCTTCTTTCGATACTAAAAATTCTCCCATGATTACTCCAATTAATGACATACTAATATTAATTTTTAAGGCATTTATGATGGTTTGAATACTATTTGGCATAATTAATTTGTAATAAATTTGCCATTTTGTTGCTTTCCAAGATTGTAATAGTTTAATTTTATGGGAATCTGTTTCGATAAAGCTTTGATATACGTTGATAATTGTGATGATGACTGAGATAAATAATGCCATGAGTATGATAGATCCTTTTCCAGCCCCTGCCCATATAATGATAATAGGGCCAAGAGCAACTTTTGGAAGACTATTTAAAATCGTAAGATATGGATCTAATACTTTGGCAAGAAATGGCCACCACCATAACAATGTAGCAATAAAGAAACCGAGAAATGTACCTAGTAAAAAACTGATCATTGTTTCATATGTAGTAACCCATATATGATACCATAGATCACCACTTTTAATAAGTCCATAAATTGTTTCTAAGATGTTTTTTGGACTTGATGAGATAAATGTATTAATGAGTTCTAAATTCGCTGCTAACTGCCATATAATGAGAAATAAAAGGAGAATGAGTAATTGTGTTAGTTTCACTTGCCTGTTTTTCTTTTTTAATTTCTTTAAAAACGCAAGATGTTCTTGACTATACATGAAAATCAATCTCCTTCCATATTTGATCATAGTACTTAGAAAATTCTTTACATTTTCGATTTTCAATTGGAGTACTACGATGTTCAAAATAAATGGAATGAATATTTTTTATACGACATGGTCTTTCTGTTAACACAATAATTCGATCCGCCATACTAATCGCTTCTGCTAAATCATGGGTTACCATAATTGCACTTTTCTTTTCTTTTTTTATAATACGATATACATCATCTGAGACAGCCAATCTCGATTGATAGTCCAAAGCTGAAAATGGTTCATCGAGAAGTAAGATATCTGGTTTTGTCGCTAATGTTCTAATGAGAGCAACTCTCTGTCTCATACCACCAGATAAATTTGATGGATAACTGTGAATAAATTCTTCTAATCCATATGTTTTTAGTAATTTTAATACATGTTCATGATTTTCTTTTGTATTTTGTCTAGTAATTTCTAAACCTAGTAAACAGTTATCTAAAATGGTTCTCCAAGGGAATAAACAATCTTGTTGTAACATATATCCAAAAGATGTATTTTTATCTGTTTC
>CASEIJ010000060.1 GCA_949288035.1 uncultured Mycoplasmatota bacterium | reverse complement strand
CTGGTAATCATACCTTCATATTCCTCTCCAATATGTTTCATCATATATTCAGCTTTCTTCATATCGTCTACTTCACGTTCACAACTAATTGCATTTCTTTCTTTTTCACTAGAGTGTTGAGCAATTGAAATTAATTTTAAATCCCATGTACGAATTGTTTCCGGATCTAATTTTTTATCAAATAAATAAGTTCTTAGTAAACGATGTACTGTTTGGTCTGGATAACGACGGATTGGCGAAGTAAAATGCGTATAACATTTACTTGCAAGTCCAAAGTGTCCAATATTAGTTTTATCATATACAGCTTTTTGCATACTTCTTAAAAGAAGACTAGAAAGTAAATGGAATAATTTATTTTCTCTTAAACTATTTAATACTTGTTGCATCTCTTTAGGTGTAATATCATCTTTTTTGTATTGAATAGATATTCCTAATGTCTTTAAGAATTGGGCAAAACTATCAATCTTTTCTTCATTGGGTTTTCCATGAATACGATAGATAAATGGAAGTTCCATATAATAAATATGAGTTGCTACTGTTTCATTGGCAGCAATCATAAAATCTTCAATTAATTTTTCCCCAGTGCCTCTTTCTCTTACTTTAACATCAACCGCTTCTCCTTTATCATCAACGATAATTTTTGCTTCATCTATATCAAAATCAATATAACCACGTTTTTCCTTATTTTTACGGAGAATATGAGCAAGGGTTTCCATTTCTTTTAAATCATTTACAAATGGTTCATAACCTGGTTCTACTATATTTTTTTCTAATATTTGATTCACTGCTTTATAGGTCATTCTCTTTTTAGAATTGATAACACTTTCGTAAATATCATAATCAACTACATTTCCTTGTTCATCTATTTCCATATCACAACTAATTGTTAAACGGTCAACATCACCATTTAAAGAACAAATACCGTTTGATAATTTATGAGGTAACATAGGAATCACTCTATCTGCTAAATAAACACTGGTACCTCTTTCAAATGCATCTTGATCAATGACACCATTTTCTTTTACATAATGAGATACATCGGCAATATGAACTCCTAATAAGTAATGACCATTCTCTAATTTATCAATCGAAACTGCATCATCTAAATCCTTCGCATCATCACCATCAATTGTAAAAATCACTTTATTTCTTAAATCTCTTCTACCAATATATTCTTCTTCTGTTACTTCGAGAGGAATTTGTTCTACTGCTTCCATCACTTCATCAGAAAAAGTATCTTCAATTTCATATTTATTAACAATTGATAAAATATCGACTCCAGGATCATTCTTATGTCCTAATATTTTAATAACTTCTCCTTTGTAATTACCTTTTTCGCCTTTTCCAATTAAACGAACAAGTACTTTATGACCATTCATAGCCCCCATTGTTTTACTTTGTTCGATATCAATATGAATGCTAATTTTTTTATCATCAGGATCAATATGTCCTATACCACTTTTATAGTAAAACTCTCCGACAATTTGGTGCAATTTACGATCGATGACTTTAACAATTCTTCCTTCTAAATCTAATCCCTTTTTAGAAGTAATTTCAACTACAACTTGATCACCATGAATTGCTCCATTCATACAAGTAGGTGGAATAAAAACATCTTCATCCCCTTCAATATCCACAAATCCAAATCCTTTTTTATTGCCAATTAATTTTCCTACTCTTAAATGACTATTGTTAAATAACATATAATTTCCTTTATTGGTGTGATAAACTTTTAAAGAATTTTCAAGATCTCTTAATACACTTAATAAATCTTTTAATTCATCGGCAGTACGAATTCCTAATATCGTTTCTAATTCTTCTATACTATAAGCACGTTCTTCTTCTTTTAATATATCTAATACTCTTTCTTGCATAAGCCACCTCTATCTTTATTATAGAATAATTTTATTAGAAAATATAGCAATTTTACTTTTTATTTACGTATATTGACAAAAATAGCTTGTAAAACAAAGGAAGTCATGATGACTTCCTTCTTTCTTCTAATATTTTGATTACTTCTTCAAACGTATCAGCAATGATAGGAATGTGGTTATAAATAACAAATGGTTTACTACGACCAATTCCACATAAATTACAACACCCTACTTGTATACTACAATCACGATATGTTTTTTTAATATATTCAATATCTTCTTTTTTGATTGCTTTACAACGATCACATATTTGAATTAAATTTTTCATTCTTGAATATCCTTATATATTTCTAACTCTGCACCATTTTTAATTTGAAAAGCATTCGCATCGTCTGTATCAATATGCATTTCATAATATGAATTTTCGGCAATACGAAGGGAAACATGATACATAATACCACCTTTTGGTCCAGGAACTTTTACACTCACATAATCATATCCTGATAATCCCAATTTTTCCGCATCTTCAATTGGAACATGAATATGACGCGTTGCGATAATACCAGCTTCTCTTTCTATCATTCCTTTTGGACCTATAATTGTTACTTTGGCACTGTTTTCTACATCTCCCGACTCCCTTATTGGAGCATCTAAACCTAATTTGATATAATCTGTTTTCGATAATTCTACTTGTGTATAAGAACGAACTGGCCCTAAAATACGAATATGAGCAATTTCACTTTTCTCAGTACGAATGGTTACAAACTCATTACTTGCAAATTGACCAGGTTGATTAATATTTCGATTGACAGTCAACTCATACCCTTTTCCAAAAAGAATTTCTAAATCTTCTTTTGTTAGATGAACATGATGTGCTGAAATACCCACTGTTACTTTCATACTTAACCCCTTTCCAACATAAGCATTATATCATATCTCCATTCATTTGAAATCATCTTTTTTACATATTTGACACAATTTCGCATATCGTTTATTAGAAAGGGTGAAATAAATATGAATCAAAACAGTTTTTTTCCAGGAACAAATAGTAGTAATTTTACCGGAGCTCCAATCTTCACTGGAAATGGAAATATTCCCAATCAACAAACGGTTCCTACCATGACTGGAGATTTTCCAATGGAGCAATCTTATATTGAAAATATTTTAAGATTAAATAAAGGGAAAAAAGTAGATGTCTATATGACATTCCCAGATTCTAATGAATGGCGTGATCTTAAATTTTCAGGTATTATAGAACAAGCTGGTCGTGATCATATTATTATTAGTAATCCAAGTAATGGAGAATGGTATTTACTTCTTACCATTTATATTGATTACTTTAAATTCTATGAGAAAATTAATTATAGCCCAGAATTTATTCCAAATTAGAATATACTAGTAAATTGACACGTTTTTTGTTATAATGTGTTTGGTGATAGTATGAACGTATTTATGTTTTTTCTTGTAATTTGTATTATAGTTTGTGGCATATTAATCATTTGTATTAACTATTATAATAAATTTCAAAACTGTTTTATTCGCTTAAATGAAGCAGAAGCGAGTATTGATTCGGTACTAAGAAAACGTTTTGATCTATTAAATAAATCAATTCACATTATTAAAACAAATGCGAAATTAGATGAAAAAGAAGAAGTATTGGACGAGATTGTGAAATTACGTTCTCGTAAATTATCTAATTTTGATTTAGATCGTAAACTGTATGATGGAATTAATGAATTCCACCAGTATAAAGAAAAATACGATGTTTTAAAAACATGTGAATCATATTTAAAAATAGAAATTTCTTTAAATGAATCAGAAGCAGAAATATATGCTTGTAGAGAATATTATAATAGCATTGTAACAACTTACAATAAATTAGTTCGTTCTTTTCCTTCTAATATTTTAGCATTCTTATTTCATTATAAAGTGAAAAACTATTTTGATGGTAAAGATATGAACGATGATATTACCAATGATTTTAAATTATAAAAAAGTATCCATTAAGATACTTTTTTCTTGTCTTTATACTTACAAATATCATATAACTTACAATTTGCACATTCAGGATTTCTAGCCTTACAATGATATCTACCAAATAATACAAGCTGATGATGAAGTCGTCCTAAACTTTCTTTTGGAAATTTCTTAGTTAGTTTATTTTCAATGGTTCTCACATCATCATTTTTTCGTGCTAAACCTAAACGAACACTCACACGAGCAACATGCGTATCGACAGCAATACATTTCGCATCATATAAATTACTTAAAACTACATTGGTAGTCTTTCTCCCTACTCCCGGAAGAGTTTCTAAATACTCGCGATCATTGGGTACAATTCCATTTTGTTCTTTTAGTAAATGTGTTGCAATTTCATGTACATTCTTTGCTTTTTTTGTATATGTACCAATGGGTTTAATAATTTTTTCTATCTCCTTGATGTTAGCTTGTTCTAAAGCTTGCAAAGTAGGATATTTTGTAAATAAAATATGAGTTACTTGATTGACTCTTTTATCTGTCGTTTGCGCACTTAACATAACTGCTAATAATAATTCATAATCTTTTGTATAATTTAATTCACAGCGAGGATTTGGATATAATTCATCTAAATAATTACTAATTATTTGTATCTTCTCGTTCATTTAACCAATCATAATCAAACAATTCTTTTGTTTGTAATTCTTTCTTTTTGTGAAATTCACTTTTTTGTTTTTCCACATCCTCTTTTGTTTTAATACATTTTTTCTTCCATTCATATAAAATTTTATCAATATATCTTAGATTATTTGCACCATTATAAGTAGCCTCTTTCAGTGCTAAAACAATTAATTCCTGACTGAATTCTCCTCCACACCAACTCTGAATAATCTCGTATTCCATTGGAGATAAGGTACGACCAAATTCTCTTTCAAAAATATCAAAAATATTTTCACTATCACTGGTCTCATCTTCATTGACAATAAAGAACGCTAATTTCTCATAAAGTTCATCCAAATTAATATATTCAGATCTTAAATTTCTTACTTTACGTACTTCAATTTTTAAAATTCCTTTATCGACTAAACCATTCATTTCTTCTAAAACATCATTTAAATCCATTTTTAAATCTTGACTCATTTTTTTCGGATTAAATTCTAAATCTGTATTTAATAACTCAATTAGTAAGACAAACTCTGAGTCAGTTAGCTTTAAATCTTTATAATGATGTAATAACAGTAATGGAAATGTTCCGGTTGACTGCTTTAATAATTCAATGATTTTATCCATCATAAACATCACCTGCTTTTTATTATACTAAAGATTTGATTTTCTGTATAGAAATTATCGATGTTTTTGTATCCATTTTTTGATCTCATCATTTTTATTTTTTAATTGATTGTTTAAAATAGCTTGTTCTATTTTTTTATAGTAATAAGAGAGTTTTTCTTTTGGTATGAATTGTTGTAATTCCATACTTGTAATTTGAATATCTTTTCTTGATTTGATTGGAAGATTATTTTTTAATATTTTAATTTCTGTACTTCCTTTTCCTTTCATCATACCAATTAAAATAGCCGTATTGAAATCAGCTTCATAAATCCGATAAATATTCCATGGTTCATCTTTGCATTTACGTAAATATGTCATCTGTTTTTTTTCTTCTTTTGTAAATGGATAAATATCATCTACTCCTAATTGCATCCATATTAATGTTGCATTGTGATATAAAATAGCATTTTTTAAATTAGGGATTTCTAATACTTCTAATAATTGATGTTTTATGAAAAGTTCTCTTCCACGAAGTATATATGGAGATGAGAATATACGATCTAACTCTTCTCTTTTTCGCTGATATGATATATTTTTTAATATTTTTTTATGTTTCGTAATGGATATGGATAACGCAGGGTCTAATGAGAAATTTAATGTTGTAGCGAAACGGATCGCTCTTAATATTCTAAGTGCATCTTCTTCTAATCTCTGATCTGGGTTTCCAATACAAACAATTTGTTTCTTATAAATATCTTGTTTCCCCCCAAGTAAATCAATGATTTCTTTTTTTTCGTTCATACAGATGGCATTCATACGAAAATCACGACGTTTTAAATCCTCTTCTAAAGAAGTAGTATAAATAATTTTATTGGGATAACGATTTTGCTTACTTCCTATTTCTTTGCGAAAAGTCGTTACTTCAAAAAGATCATCTAAATATTCAATGATAGTAGAACCATAATGTTCCTCCTTAACAACAAAGTATTGTTTTAATAAATCAGGCGTCATACTTGTACAAATATCAATATCAGAATTTTCTACTCCTCTTAAATAATCTCTAACAAATCCTCCGACTATATATGCTTGCTGGTTATTTTTCTTTATTTCTTTTAAAAGTAAAAGTGCTTTTTGAAATTTTCTCATAAATAAGTAATAAAAAAAGGCATAATGCCTTTTAGTTTAAAGCGTCTTTTAATTTAGAACCAGCTTTGATAACAGCAGCAACTCTTGCAGGAATTTGAACAGCTTCTCCAGTTCTTGGATTACGTCCAACTTTCGCATCTTTGTGAACTGCGTTAAAAGTACAGAATCCAGTTAAAGTTACTTTTCCTTCTTCTTTTAATCCTTTCACAATTCCGCTCATCATTGCATCTAAAGCACGAGTAGCATCAGCTTTTGTTAATCCTGTTTCTTCTGCAATGTAATCGATTAAATTTGCTTTTGTCATTATGTTCTACCTCCTATTATGTTAAGCTATCTTGCTTACACTCTAAGAATATCATTATTTTCATAGAATTGCAACATTTTTCGCATAAATTCCTTATAAAATCAATGTTTTTTCTTTTTCAATCAAAAAAAATAGCCAGCAAGTTGGCTATTCCATTTCATCTTCTTCATCAGAAATAATATTTAATTCATCAATGTCATCATCGTCATCTACTTCTAGTTCTTCATCTGTATTTACTTCATCGATATTTTCTTCCTCTTCTTCAGGTTCTTCTACAACATCTTCTTCCATCATTTCTTCATCTTCCTCATCATCTTCTTCTAAGGAAAGATCAATACTGTGATGATCTCTCAAATCCCATTCGTTATTATCTAATAATACAAAACGTTTATCAATGGTAAGAGATGTATAATAATCTCCTATTTTAGAAGCGTATTCATCATCACTATATCCTAATAAATCACAAATTTTATGGAATACAGTAGGAGTATTCATTGGTTTTTTATTTTCTTTTAATAACATTTCTGTTAAATCTGTATAAGACATTAATTCTAACTCTTCTTTTGACATGTTTTTTAATTTCATAATTCCCTCCATATACGATTTACATAAAAGTTGGTATTTCTATTCCAATTAGAAATAACATTTCTTTTAACACTTTATTCGTCAGTGTTAATACATATAACCAATCATTTTTCTTCACTTGATCTTCCAAATTTGCAAGATGATTATTTTGATAGAATGAATTGGCTAAATCAGACAATTGATAAATGTAATCGGCAATATAATTTGGCTTTCTGTCTGTAAAAGCTGCTAAGATTACTTTATCCAATTCTAATAATTTTAATCGTAAATTACGATCTGTTTCATTATAAATTTGAGAAGATAAACGAGTTGGAACTTCTTCTTGTTTTAATATTTTATCAATTCTTAAGTAAGTATATAAAATATATGGTCCCGTTTTTCCTACAGTATTAGAAAATTTATGAATATCAAAGATATAATCTCTTTCACGACTATTTTGTAAATCTGCAAATTTCAAAATCGCATTCACAATTTTACGAATATCTTCTTCGCTCTTTTCTTTGTTTTCTTCTTTTTTAGATAAGAATATTTCTTTTGTCTGTTCGAATAAACCATCTAGTTTTGGTGTGTTACCACTTCTCGTTTTATATGGTTTTCCATCTTCTCCATTCACAGTTCCATATCCTAAAAATTCTAAATTAGCATCTGTTATTTCTGCTTTTTTAGCAACACGGAATACCTGTTCAAAATGAAGATTTTGGCGATTATCGACAATATAACAAATATAATCTGGATGAAATCTCTGTTCACGTTCATAGATGGTTGCTAGATCAGTCGTTCCATAAAGATAGGCACCATTGCTCTTTTGCCAAATGAGTGGTGGAATTTCTTTGGTATCTTCTTCTTTTTTTACTTCTACCACTTTGGCCCCTTCACTATCTTCAATTAAGTCTTTTTCATGCAAAATTTCTTCGGTTGGAGCAATATATTGATAAGCATCGCTTTCTCCTTGCCATAAATCAAAAGACACATCTAAATAACGATATAAACGTTTAATATCATTTCCACTAATTTCTAAGATTACTTGCCATAATTCACGATAAGTAGAATCTCCATCTTGTAAGCTTTTTGTAATTGCTGCACACTTTTCTTTTATTTCATCATTTTCTTTACAAAGTGCACTCATCTTTGGATAAATATCTTCTAAATATTCTAATGTAATATCTTTCACATCTTTTTGATCTTCTAAAATACCATAAATTACTTGCCCAATTTGTAATCCATAATCTCCTAAATGAACATCACTAATTGTCTTATGTCCCACATAGTTAATAATACGTTTAATACTTTCCCCAACAATGGCTGTACGCATATGTCCTACATGTAGTGGCTTTGCGACATTTGGTCCTCCATAATCAAGCACAAATGTTTTTACTTGTTCTGGTTCTTTTAAATGGAACTTCTCATGATTCATCATATCTTCTAACTTTTCTTTTATAAATTTATCACTCAAAGTCATATTAATAAAACCAGGTGCTGCAAATGATACTTCTTTAAAATATGCATCAAAATTTTCAATCTTTTTTAAAGCATCGACAATTTCTGTTCCAATCATCATAGGAGCTTTGTGATATTTCTTTGCCAATTGAAAAGCAGTATCGCTTTGATAATCACAAAGTTCAGGACGATTCGATAAAATGACAGTAAATGTATCATCATAGCCACAAGTATTCGCTACCTCGGTTAACAGTATTCCTAATTTTTCTGTAATCATTCTATCACCTCAAACTTCATTTGATATGAATATAATTCATTGCTAGGATCTAAACTATAATCGATTCTAACCCTGTCGTTTTCCCATTCTAGCACGTTTGTTTCTACTTGTAAATAAGTTTTTAAACATTCTTTAAACGAATTATAAATAACTTCTGTTTTATAGCCTTTTTGAAATGTCATTTCTAACTGATACTCTTTATGCTTTCTGATCAATTTTACTATATTCTCTTGTTTCATAAGTGTGACACATATATCATGTTCATAATATACAATTTTATTTTTTAATAATAATCCATCTCCTTGATAAGAAAATGTATTGTTTTCACTTTGATTCATGATATTCGCGATTAATTTTATTTTTGCCAAAAAACCACACACCTTTAAACGTAGACATTATAACATAACTATATAAAAAAAGCACTTATATTTTTTCTATTTTCTGTAATACTAAAAAATAGAAAAAAGAATAAGGAGCATGGCGATGAAAAAATGGAAAAAAGTTGGAAAAATATTAGGAATCATTCTCATTGGTATGATTCTTGTTTATATTGGCATTTATGCAGTAGCAAGATTCATGCCAAAATTACCAATTAATAGCGCAAATAGTTTTTATTTATACGATAAAAATAATGAATTATTTAATGCTGGCAATCAAAAAGAATGGGTATCATTAGATGAGATATCACCTTATGTGATCGATGCAACTTTATCTATCGAAGATAAACATTTTTACCAACACCAAGGATTTGATTTCCTCCGCATTTTAAAAGCGCTATACATTAACTTTACAAGTGGACAAACAAAACAGGGTGCTTCTACAATTACACAACAATATGCGAAAAATTTATTTTTAGATTTTGATAAAACATGGAGCCGTAAAATTGATGAAGCATGGCTCACCATCAGATTAGAAGCACACTATAGTAAAGATAAAATACTTGAAGGATATTTAAATACCATTAACTATGGTGGTGTATTTGGAATTGAAAATGC
Source organism: uncultured Mycoplasmatota bacterium (assembly GCA_949288035.1). Taxonomy (GTDB): domain Bacteria; phylum Bacillota_I; class Bacilli_A; order RF39; family UBA660; genus UMGS2016. The sequence continues at coordinate 4,335 of CASEIJ010000060.1, read as the reverse complement.
GAGTCAATACTACTTTAATAAAAAAGCGAAAGATTTAACATTAGCAGAAGCTTCTATTCTAGCAGGAATTCCTAAAGATCCAACACATTATTCTCCTATCTCAAATGAATTAGCTGCTAAGGATAGACAAAAAATGATATTAACATTAATGGAAAAAAATGGATATATTACAGAAAAAGAAAAAAATAAAGCATTTCAAACAGAACTCACATATGTAGGAGGAGAAAATGACCATAACTTATCTACATTAATGTATTATCAAGATGCAGTGATTCAAGAATTAAAATCGATTAAAACCATCCCTACTTCTTTTCTAAAAACAGGAGGATTAAAAATATATACCAATCTAGATCCAACCATTCAAAAAAATATGGAAAATAGTATGAATGAAAATTTAAAAGAAAATCCTGATTTAGAAATTGCAAGTGTCGTAATGGAACCTAAGACTGGAAAAGTACTTGCTACGACAGGAGGAAGAGATTATAAAAAAAGTCAATATAACCGAGCTACCAGTGCCAAAAGACAAGTTGGTTCTAGTATTAAACCATTCCTTTATTATGAAGCATTAGAAAATGGATTTACACCATCTACTACTTTTAAAAGTGAAAAAACAACTTTTACATTTCAAAGTAACACTACTTATAGCCCTGAAAACTATAATAAAAATTATCCTAATAAACAGATTAGTATGGCTGCAGCTCTAGCATATTCTGATAATATTTATGCCGTTAAAACTCATCTATTCCTAGGAGAAGATAGTTTAGTAAATATTGCCAAACGAGTTGGGATACAACAAACATTAAAACCAATTCCTTCTCTTGCTCTTGGTACCATTGAAATTAATTTATTAGATATGATGGAAGGTTATAATACACTTGCCAGTGGTGGTGATAAATTAAAACCATATTTTATTAGAAAAGTTACGGATAAAGACGGCAATGTATTATATTCTTATAAACCAGAAGCTGATAATGTATTAAATCGTAGTATTGTCTTTATTTTAAATGAAATGTTAACCAATTCTTATGCGAGTGAATTCATCGACTATAATTACCCTACTTGTATGAATATCGCACCTAAAATTACAAAGAAATATGCGATTAAGACAGGTACTACTAATACCGATCATTTGATATTTGGTTATAATCAAGAACTATTAATGGGAATATGGGCTGGTTATGACGATAATCGAGAAAGTGATGTCAAAGATGGAAATTATATAAAAAATATGTGGGTAGACACCATGGAAGCTTCGTTAAAAGATATCAAAGGAGATGGATGGTATGAAATACCTAGTAACGTTGTAGGTGTACTTGTAGATCCTATCAGTGGAAAACCAGCAAATGAGAATACAAAAAAGAAAAAAATGCTCTATTATTTAAAAGGATCAGAACCATTTGACGATACAGAAGAGTTAGATAATCTCATTCCTACGATCAAAACAGAATAAATGTGGTATAATATAATTGGTGAAATACTATGGATAATAGTTTAAAACAATATCTGCAAGAATATACAGATGAACAAAGTAAATATATTCAATTAGTAAACGAAATGATTCAAACTAATCAACCTCAGCTATTAAATCAACATCCGGAAATTACAAACCATGTGCCAAAATATCTGTTTCATGGAAGTACAAAAGCTTTTTTAGATATTAAACCAAATGAAAGTACGCAAGAAGGAAATTATGTCTATGCGACAGATAACCCACTTCGTGCCATTCATTTTGCGCTTTTTCGTGATTCTGCTAAAATATCTTGTAATATTTATGATGGATTAGATCAAGAACAAAACTATCAATTTCAAATTCATATTAACGAAAAACAAAAAGGAGCATTTCAAGAAGTTTTAAATCAAAAATATGTATATTTATATGTGGTAGATGGAAAACAATTTATGAGACCAAATGGTGAAATATATCACCATAGTGAATTTATATCCAAAGAAGAAGGCAAAAGTATTGCTCCATCGAATATTATAGCTGTAGATGTAAAAAAGTATTTTCACGATTTAAAAAGGCAAGGAAAATTATCCTATAGTGCTTATACACCAGAAAAAGATTATAGTACTATTTTAGATCTCTTTTCTGGCGCTTATTTATTCAATTTAGGAACAAAAAAAGTACAAGAAAATATGCCTGCATTTCAAGGTCAAATACAACAATATTTAATGGATAAATTTCCTGATAAAATAACATTTGCAAATCAAGTAAAACAACAAATCGATGAAATTTACAGTGGCGCAATGACGCAAGATGGACTTACGCCAAAACAAAAAGAAGATTTAGCCATTACGAATGCTAGAAAATTTGCTAATTCCTTTTACTCACGTGAAAATGGAGAAATCATATATAATCCTGAAATGATAAGACAATATGAAAATACAAAAAAAGAAAGTCGTTAAGACTTTTTTTATATTGCAATCAATACAATTTCCGTTGGATAGATACCTCCTCCATAATTTCTAAGATAGAATTGATAACTAGAGTCTATTTGTTCTATCATATTTGGTATTTCAAAAATATCTCTGACATTGTGATAAACAGAAATTAATAATTTCGGGTGATCATTTTTAATATGCTCTGTTGCTCCTCTTAATGCTTTTTGTTCTCCTCCTTCAATATCCATTTTAAGGATGGTAATTTTTTCTTTCACTTCTTCATCTAATGTTGTTTCCAATACTTCTATTTCTCCATAATCTACTGTTGTATTCGCTGAATAATCAACTTCACTTTTTCTTACATAAGTAATTCCATTCTTATCAGAAATAGAACGTTTCTTAGCTATAATATTGGGATAACGGCTTGTATTCTCTCTTAATTTTATAAGACTTTCTTCCGTAATATCAAATGCATAAATCTTCTTATAACTATTTTCTCCATAAGTATAGATATAATCTAAAATGGTATCTCCTGTATATGCTCCTAGATCTACTACAATTTCATCTTCTTCCACTTCTATTAAATCCAAATCAAAATAATGACTATAATTCTTCTCAATCGAACGATTTAAATAATCAAAGTCATATTGATACCAATTACTCATAATTCCATATAATACTAATTTCGAACGATAATCTCCTAACTTAGAATATAAATGTACAAAATCATCTAAATGATCTTTTAATGAATCAGCAATTGCTTTCATATGACCAAAATCTTCTTTTCTTTCACAAAGTGTTCCCCAATATGGAAACTTCATAAAATAATCTTCTAATGAATTTTTTAATGTTTGATTTAATCTTTTATACTGATATACCATATCTCCATATATTTCCTCTTTTGTTTTCTTTTTCAAATGATTTACCAGTTGTTTAAAACGACTATCAATATAATTCATATATCCCTCCACTTTAATATATGAGAAAAAAAGAAGAATATTTCTATTCTCCTAATCGTTTTAACACAACATCTTTTCCAAGCAAATGAATGGTATTAGGTAGCTCTGGTCCATGCATAACACCAGTTACTTGAATACGAATTGGCATAAATAACATTTTTCCTTTCACATTTGCTTTTTCTTTTGTATGATTGATTGCTTCTTTGATGTTTTCAACAGTCCAATCTTCCATTGCTTCTATTTCTTCTTTAAATACTTTTAATGTATTAGCAATACTTTCATCTTTCATAAATTCCATACATTCTTCATTTAAAGTTACTTTATCATGGAAAAACATCTCTGTTACTTCTACAATCTCTTTTCCATAACTAATATGATCTTTATAAAGTAATACTAATTCTTTTACCCAATCTTCAGAATACTTATCTAAATCATATGCTTCTTTTAAATGAGGAATTGTAATTTCAAATAATTTCTCATCATCTAATTTCTTAATATAATGAGCATTTACCCATTGTAATTTCTTTTCATCATAAATAGATGGTGATTTACTAATTCTCTTTGGATCAAATTCTTTTACTAATTCATCTAAAGTAAAAATCTCTTGATTCGAATTTGGAGACCAACCTAAGAGCGCTAAATAGTTCACAATTGCTTCTGGCAAATATCCTTCATGATATAAATCCATAAAAGAAGCATCTCCATTACGTTTACTTAGCTTTTGACCATCACTCCCAAGTACCATAGGTAAGTGAATATAAGTAGGTCTTTCCCATCCAAAAGCATCATATAAAAGATTATATTTCGGGGTAGACATCACATATTCATTACCACGTGCCACTACATTAATATGCATTAAATGATCATCTACAACATTGGCAAAATTATAAGTAGGATATCCATCTGATTTTAAAAGGATTTGATCTTCTAAAATACGATTTTCAACACTAATCTTACCATATACTAAATCTTCATAAGTACTAACTCCCTCTTT
>CASEIJ010000059.1 GCA_949288035.1 uncultured Mycoplasmatota bacterium | reverse complement strand
CCACTTACATCTTCTGCTTTTACATAAATCGTATATTCTGTATTTGGTTTTAAATCATAGATTGTATAACTACTATTTGTTGTCTCATACCATTTATCATTATCTAATGAGAAATAATATTTAATTGCATTCGTTGCATGGATTGTTGTAGCTAGACTTGTCTCTTTTTCCTGAACATCTATTCCTGTAATTCCTAATTCATCGATCTCTGGTAACTCTGCTCCTGCAAAGTTTGATTCATTTCCCTCTTGTAGATAATCTAAATCCATCGATAAATCGATATTGGTAATATCTGGAGTAGTTGTAATATCTTCATTATATCTAATTGTTAGAGTAAATGTCTTTTCCTCATCTACATTTAATGCTTCTCCTGATTGAATCCCCTCTACATCAAACAAGAATACTTCTTGATCTTTCATCTTAATCTTAATAGAGTCTAATACGGCATTCAGTGTACCTTGGTTAGCTACTGTTATATCATAACTAATATAATCTCCTGGTAATTCAAATTTGGCATTGATGGTCGCACTTGTTCCACTATGGGTTGGTTCTGTTACATTACTAGCTGTAGCAGATTTCTCTTTGGTTACAATATTAGTAATTAAGATATTCCAATCACTTGTAATGGTTCCTGTTCCTTGAATTTCTAGATCTTGTGATAGAAGTGCGTATCCTAGTCCTAACATTAAGAATACACAGATTACTACTAATCCTATTAATAAATATTGTTTCTTTTTCATTCTTCTTCTCATCTCCATTCCTCTCCCTTTCTAGTTGTAAATACTTGCGTAGGAGGATCTAGGAAATGACCACGAGAAAAAGTTGTTTCCACTACGAAAACAACTTTTTTTATATGAAAAGACTTAGCAAGACCTTGAATTATAAGGGTTAAAGTACTAAATACCCCCCCCCCATGGTAACACTTTGCGAACTGTCATATTTCGTCACTCCTAGCTTCTATATTACCTTCATTATAACAGGAAAATTCGCGAAAAGCAATACAATTGTTTGTGGAGTGTCAACGTACTTTTTGTATCAAAAAAAGAACCAATAAAGGCTCTTTATTTGTTATTATCGATAAATTGTTGAATAGACTCTTTTGGTTGAAAACCACTTGTTTGAGCAACTACTTGCCCATCTTTAAATAGTACTAATGTTGGAACACTCATAATACCATATTGGCGTGCTAAATTCATTGATTCATCGATATCGACTTTCACAATATCAATGCTATCACGATCACTCGCCATATCTTCTAATACTGGTCCTAACATTTTACAAGGTCCACACCAAGTAGCAAAGAAATCAACAAGTACTAATCCCTTTCCTGTCATTTCATTAAAATTACTTTCATTTGCATGTTTTAACATATTTATTTACTCCCTTCATATTTTTGTAATACACTTTCAACACCTTCGATTTGAAGTTTACCACGATCTACTAATTCTTGTGCTGTATCATAACGAACTACATTATATTTTAAGAATAAATCTAATGTTTCTTTATTGAGTTCGTTTTTATTTGTTGTATCTTTATATTTTTCTTTTAAATCAGCAAATTCATCTACAACACTTAAACTCTTACTTACTACACTAGATAATCCCGGTGTATGATTTAAAATTGTATTTCTTACTCCTGATTCATTCATAAATGGAATTTGAAAGATTGGAAGTGATAAACAATATAGACCAATAAATACCATAATATATGTTTCTATAAAGCCTACTACCATACCTAATAATTTAGATGGAATTCCTAAAATTACTGTAAATTTTAAAATAGTTTCTACAATTCCTGTCATACGAACAATAAAGTGATAAATTGCCATTAATACAACATAAACAAGTAAGAAAGCGATCACTTCATAAATGAGTATATTCAGAGTAGTAACTCCTTCTAAACTTCCACTAAACGAGAAAAATGGAACAAATTTATATAGAATTGCTGATACAAAATCTTTTAAAAAATAAGATAAAATTACAACAATAAAGAATCCTACAAATGAAACAGTTTGACGAATTACTCCATTTTTAAAACCAATGACACCACCCATTAATAATAATAGTATAAGAATAATATCTATAATATTCACTTTATCACCTCACTATTATTATATTACAAAGTTAGAAAAAATAAAAGTTTGTTTTCTTTTAATTTTATGTTAAAATGAGGTTGGTGATAGTATGACAATTACTTTAAAAATTAGTGATAATACAAAAGAGAAAATGATTGAATATTTTCAAGATAAAAAGCGTCCGAAAACACCGCCTTATGCTGTGTTTCAAGCAGATGAAGCAGATACAGTAGTAACTCTTTATGAATCTGGTAAGGTCGTATTCCAAGGAATTAGTGCGGATATAGATGCTGCTTTATGGAAACAAATGGAACAAAATTTAAATCCTGGTAAGAAGATAGAAGAGACAAATAGTGAGAATAAAAAAGATGAGAAAAAGAAAGATGACTATGAAACACAAAAACTAGTTTCTAAGTTATATGATAAAAGAACGATTGGTAGTGATGAAGTAGGAACTGGTGATTATTTTGGTCCAATTGTTGTCACTGCTAGTTATGTAACAAAAGAAGATATTCCCTATTTAGAAGAATTAGGTGTCAAAGATAGTAAAAAAATGAGTGATGAGAAAATATTAGAAATTGTTCCCAAAATCATTCAAAGAATTTCTTATACAAGCGTGATTTTAAATAATAAAGAATATAACGAGAAATATCAACAAGATATTAATATGAATAAAATGAAAGCCATTTTACATAATCGTGTTTTATATTTACAATTAGCAAAAGCTAAAAAAGAAGAAAAAGAAGTCGATGCTGTCATTGTTGATCAATTTGCGAATCCATATGTATATTATAATTATTTAAAAGGATTAGAACATGTTGTTCGTAAAATTACTTTCTTTACCAAAGCAGAAGATAAATTTTTAAGTGTAGCTTGTTCTTCTTTAATTAGTCGTTATATATTTCTAAAAGAATTCCATAAATTAGAAGAAAAATATCATATGACACTACCAAAAGGAGCTTCTAATCTAGTTGATGAAACAGCATTAAAGATTATCGAAGAACATGGTTTTGATGCTTTAAAAGAAGTTGCTAAAATGAATTTTAAAAATACGGAAAAGATTAAAGAACTTATGAATCAAAATTCATAAGTTTTAATTTGCAATTTTTTTATTTTATTGTATAATAATGGACATTCGGAATAAGAAGGTGTATTTATGAAACTAAATAAACAACTACTTTGTAAATTATTACTAACGACAGGAATTACACTTTGTACAGCATGTACACAAGAAAAAGAAATCGATTGGTATCAAGAATATACAGACTCACCAATTGATGAGTTAGATATTCAGGTAATGGATGAAAATCCATTCTATCAAGATCAACCACAAGAAGAACAAATCACATATCTTCAACAATTGATTATGAATAATCCAACCATGTCTGAATTACAAAAATATTGGACACTTGATTATCAATCATTATTATTAAAACTAATTCATTACAATCCAGATTTTATATTTGATGCATTTAATCATTTACAAATTGCTACAGTAGATTTTAAGAATCCAAATTTACAAGGTCTTTACTATCATGATTTATTATTATTAGATCAAGATTTAAATGATTATGAAGTAGCAACGTTTAAACATGAAATTGCTCATGTATTTTCTAAACGTATTTATTATAAGAATGAACCACTCTACTCTTTTGAAGAAGGTCTTGCTTCTATTTTGTCGGATGAGTATGGAAATGTATTTAATTCTTCCTATCGAGATACAGCTACGGTGTTAAAAATGTTAATTGAAGTAGTTGGTACAGAACCATTTTATCAAATAATAACTACGGGAAGTATTGATTCTTTAAAAGAGGCATTAATACAAATTGATCCTGATATTGATATAGAACAATTAATTTCTGACATTGATACGGTATATCAAGATGGTGGTTTGATGGAGTATCATACAACACATGTATTAAAATATCGTTATATTCCAACGATACAAAAATTATATGAGAAAAAGTTTCAAACCAATATGTATGAAAATGCAGCGATGAACTCCTATATTCATTTTTTAAATCGTAGTACCATTGAAATCAATGATCAAATTTATTATACATATCTAGACCATTGTTATTTTAATACAGATGGATACCCATGTATCGTTTTATATGATGAAGATTTTAATTATTATAATAGTTATACATTCAATAACTGGGAAAATATAACTACATATCAAAAAACACTGTTACCTTAATTGGTATCAGTGTTTTGTTTTTCTTCTACTAATTTTTCATACGCTTCACGAATGTGATAAATATTTTTAGGACTCATAAAGATAACCACTGCATCATCATATTTCATTAATTTATCTACTTCTTCTAAACTAATATGATCTCCATGTTCTAAGTTTTTAATAATTAAATCACTTGTAACTCCCGGATAATCAGAAGGATTATCACGATCGTTTTTAATATCCATCACATAGGCATAATCTGCTTGATTTAAAGCTTTGACATAATCTTCATGGAATTCTTGTACTCTCGCATAGGTATATGGTTCAAATACCGCAACGATAGTCTTTTTAGGATATTTTTGACGAGCAGCTTTAATGGTTGCTCTTACTTCATTTGGATGATGTGCATAATCATCAATGGTTACAATATCTCCAATTTCTTTTTGTTGAAATCTTCTTTTTGCTCCCGTAAATGTCTTTAACTGTTTGGCTACTTCTTTGGCATCCATTCTCTCATAAGAGCATACAGCTATAACTGCTAACGCATCTAACAACATATGTTTTCCATAAAAAGGTAAATCAAATGATCCATAGTAATTACCTTCTACAAATACTTCAAAACTTGTTCCACTTTCTTTATACTCTACGTTTTTCGCAACAATATCATTATCTTCATCTAATCCATAATAAAATATTGGAGGATTGACTTCTAAAGAATGTGTATATGGATCATCTCCACAAGCAATCACCATTTTCTCTGCTTTATTCGCATATTCCTGGTATGCTGAAATGACATCATCAATATCTTTAAAATAATCAACATGATCTAAATCAATATTTGTAATAATCGCATAAGTTGGCGTATATGCTAGAAAATGTCTTTTATATTCACAAGCTTCTAAAACAAAATATTTATTTTCTTTGGAAGCATATCCACTTCCATCCCCTATTAAATAATTACATCCACATATACCAGTTAAAGTATGTGCTAACATCGAAGAAGTTGTCGTCTTACCATGACATCCAGCCACTGTAATGGTCTGAAACATCTTCGTTAACTTCCCTACCATCTCTTCATAAGCATACATCTTCACATTTAATTCTTCAGCTTGTTTTACTTCTTCATTATTTTCACTTGTAAAACTATTTCCACGGATCACAATATCATTTTCTTTGATATTATTTTTATCAAATGGCAAGGCATAAATTCCGATAGCATTTAAAGCATCATCCGTAAAACAATGTTCTTGAATATCACTACCTTTGACTTCATATCCCAAATCTTTCATAATCTGAGCAAGTGAAGCCATACCAGTCCCTTTTATTCCAATAAAATGATACATATGATAACCTTCTTTCTAATAAATTATACTATATTTTTAAAGTCTATGACAATAAATTAATGATAAATGGCCCTAAAATCATTAGTAAAATCAGAGGTACTACAAATACAACAGAAATAATACTTACTTTATTTGGTATCTTATTAATTGCCCCACGTATTTCTAAGATCTGTTTATCTCTTAAAAAATCAATTTGATGATACATGGTCTCTAAGATACTATTTCCAAAAACACTTGTCTGTGTCATATTTAAAACAATATTATTAACCGTTTCACTTGGAATTCTCTTTTTCATATCTTCTAATGACTCAATCAAAGACTTACCAAATTTCATTTCATATAGTGCTTGTTTAAACTCTCTAGAAAGTTCATTATCGACATTTTCTACAGTTACTTCTAAGGAATGTTCCAAATCTCTTCCTGATTCTAATGTTAATGTTAAAATTTCAAAGAAATATAAAGCATCATGATCTAATTGTTTCACTCGCTTTTTTAATGGAACATCAATATAAGTATAGGTAAACAAATAATAATATAAAATAGTTAAGAAAGGTGCTAATAAATAACCATATTGAAAGAAATATAATAAAAGTAAAAAGACAACTATACTAGAAATTAAACGAATATTTAAGAATGTATAAGTATCCATCTTTTGAAAACTACCAAGCATATTCATTTTATCTTGTATTTTTTGAATATCTTTATCACGGTATATTTTCGCAAGCATACCAGGATTTTTTTCTTCTGTTTTCATTTCATCACATCCTTACTTTCATAACTCTTCTAACAATATAAATATAAGCTACATATAATATAACCATAATAATCATTAATATAATACCAATGACTGATGTAAATAGTGGTACAAAATATGTTGGATTAATAATTGATACAAAGGCAATAAATAAGAGTGGTACTACAATTAATGCATACATAATCATACGAGAAGAACCAGTCAATGAAGCCATTTCTAGTTTTAATTTCTTTTTATTAAATAATGATTCTTCGATAGAAGAGAATACTTTAATAATATTTCCTCCCGTTTTATTTAAAATGGATAAAGAAGCTGTTAAATAAGCGACTTCTTCTAGACGAACACGATCTGAGAAACGATGAAAAACAACATCAATTGATAATCCAAATGATAATTCTAATTCCATTTTCTTAAACTCTTCACAAATTGGTCCTGTTAATTCTGTTGTTACTAAATGAATTGCTTGTTGAATACTACGTCCTGATTTAAAAGCATTATTCATAATAATAATTGCTTGTAATAAGTCATTTTCAATCCGATTACGATATCTTTTATATTGATAGATAAATAATAAATCTGGCATCATAAATCCACATAATAATGGAATCAATGCTTCATAAAAAGTAATAACTTGATATTGTAATGTTTTTGCAAATACTGCAATTAATAAGAAAATAAGGGCAATCAAAGTTTTACTAGCAACAAAATGAATTCCTTTCTTATAACGATGGTTCACAGTACCTGCATATTTCTCATACCTTTTAGAAAATTTTTGGACAAATACTGACTTTGATAAAATTTTAGAAAGTTTTTGAACAATGACAAAATAACGATCTAATATTTTATCAAATATTGATTTAGAATTATCTACCAGTGGTTCTAATGCATACTTCGCTATTCTCTTTTCTAAAGCCATCGTATGACGGTATTTCATAATTACAAAAATAACAATCAATAATACAGCAATTATAGTTGCTTGGGTTAATTGCAATTGATTACTAGTAGATTCTACTACATTGATTGTAATACTTTCTGTCGCAGTATTTCCTGCTTGATCGGTTACTGTATAAGTTAGTGTTTTAATTCCTAATGTTTCAAAATCAATACGATCATAATTGGTTGTTACTTTATCAATTAAATTTCCATCATGATTATCTGTAACAACAATTCCCTCTAATGGTTTTAAAGTACTACCTTGTTCCATGACTAAAGAACGTTCTCCAACATTAATACGAGGTTTTTCTTTATCAATGACATAAGTACCACTCTTTTTTACTTCCATTAAAGCACCAGTCGCATCATATGTATTTACTGTAATTTGATATTCTCCACTCTCTAACAAATAAATAGGAGCATCTATCGCACCAGTAATCGTGATGGGACTACCTGCTACTCCATCTTTCGTTACAATATATTCATATTTCGCAACGGTACTTGCAGGGTGAAACACAATAGATAAATCCTGGTTCACAGGCTTTTGTGTCTTTTCCATACTAAATGTAGATAAAGTAGGATTCTGATTCATTGTTATCACCCCTTTTTATTTTCCAAAAATATCTGTTAAATCATCAATTCCTGCTGCTTTAATCTTATCATAAACCTTTGGTTTATATTTCATCAATTTAAACTCTCCATCCACTTCTCCATTGTCTAATACACCTGTTTGATGAAACGTAAAAATTTGTTTTAATTCAATTTCATCTTCTTTAAACCCTACTACTTCTGATATATCAACAACTTTTCTCTTTCCATCCGCAAGACGAGAAATTTGAATCACAATATGAATGGCATTTTCAATATACTCACGAATCGCACGAATTGGAATTTCCATTCCGGCCATTAAAATCATCGTTTCCAGACGATTCATCGCATCTTTCGGACCATTCGCATGCATCGTTGTCATACTTCCTGTATGCCCTGTATTCATCGCTTGTAACATATCAAATGCTTCTTTCCCACGAACTTCTCCTACAATAATACGATCTGGTCTCATACGAAGAGAGTTAATCACTAAATCACGAATCGTAATTTCCCCACTTCCCTCATAATTAACAAGTCTTGTCTCTAGAGAAATAACATGTTCCTGATGTAAACGTAACTCAGCAGCATCTTCAATTGTAATGATACGTTCTGATGGATTAATAAAACTAGATAAAACATTTAATAAAGATGTTTTACCACTACCAGTTCCTCCACAAATAATAATATTTAATTTTGCTTTGACACAAGCCTCTAAAAATCTAGCCATATATGGAGTCAAAGTACCAGTTCTTAAAAAATCATCAATACTTTCCAAATCTGGTTTAAACTTACGAATTGTCATAACAGGTCCCTTTAAAGATAAAGGTGGTATCACTGCATTTAAACGAGAACCATCTTTTAATCTCGCATCTACCATCGGATTTGCTGTATCAATTGTACGTCCTAATGGTTGAATCATACGTTGAATCGTACGAACAATATGATCCTCATTAATAAAACTAATAGAATCATCACGAACCACATGTCCATCTATTTCAATATAAATCTCATTGGTCCCATTTACCATAATCTCAGTAATATCTTTATCTTCTAATAACTCTGTAATTGGTCCATATCCATTTAATTCATTATCAATTAAGTTATAAATATGATTTCTTTCAATATTCGTTAAATCATACCCCTTAATTGTCTTATCAATTTCTTGTTTTACAAACTCATCCATCGTTCCATGAGCTTCTACTTTATGATCAATCAAGTTTTGAATAATCTGATTGCGTAATTTCTCTAATAATTCTTTATTTTGAAATGCATCATAATCATTTCCACTATATATTTTTGTTTTATTTTGTGGTGTTACATTAAAGGTATCTGTAAACTTTTTCATTTCTTTTCCTTCTTTCCTAACAATGCATCCGCAATCATTTCAAATACTTTCATTGCTTTTTTATCTTTCATTTGAACTTTTTTTGTCATCGTCATAATTTTTCCATCTAAAACATATTCATCAATATCTTTTTGATAAAAACTATTTGGTATGACGTAATCAATACTATTTTTTAATATATTTTTTATATCGTATTTAGTAAAACAATTCTTCTCTACATCAGAAGCTTCATTTAATACAATCAAATAATTTTTTCTCTCCATATCTTTTAAAATAGATACCATGGTTTTCATATTTTTAATATCAACTGGATCATTACTAATCACATATAAAATCATATCAGAAGCATCCATCACAACTAAATTCATCTCACTTAAAATATGATTTGTATCAATAATAATCACATCATATTTCATCTTAGCACGTGCTAAAATCAAATCGACATAATTACTTCCAATTTGACTCGATAAACGTGGATCTATTGGAGCAGTAATACAATCGATATACTCATGATACGGAGTCACATAATTTTCAATATAATCAAAACGGTTATTATTCATATCATCAGATATATGGAATAAATCTTTATCTGTATCTATATTTAAAGATAAAGCAATCCCACCACTATATAAATCCATATCAATAATCAATGTTTTTAATTTCTGATTCGCATAAATACCAGCTAAATTTAAAGCAGTCGTTGTTTTACCAACACCACCCTTTACACCCGTTACGGTAATTACTCTTGCTTGTTTTACTGCCATATTATCCCCTCTCTTTTACAATCTTCCACGTATCTGTATCTTGATATGCAGTATAAATCACAGATAATTCTGCACTTGTATTAAAATTAAAAAATATTCTTTTCTTTGGTTTCTTGGCTTGAATCTTTATTTGATTTCCCTCTGTATATATATTTAACAAAGATAATCCATCGACATTTTCAGCAATTATATCACGAATTTCCTCTTTCGGATCTTCCTCATAGTGTTTCATTCCATACTTTAAACCAAGTAACACACTATCTTTTAATTCTTTCTCTTCCAAATAGGTATACCCTGTATCAATCACTAAAGCAAACAACATCACTAAAAGTGGCAAGATTAACGCAAATGAGACAAGCGTCTGTCCCTTATGATTCAACTTCATTCTTCTCTATTTCCTCTTGTTCCATATCTGGTGACTCTGTTTCATCTTCAATCTTTTCCTCACTATGATATAACTTACGAGATGTTGTAATCGAATAATTATCACCCAATATTCTTCTTAAAATTGGCGATGACATCTTAATCTTCTTTTCGATTGATAACTTAACAAAATTGCCATCTTCTTCCGTTTTAATATTTAATCTTTGCTTTTCTTGATCTAATGCATTTGTATCGCTTGCTAAATAAAGATCACTAACATATTCTAAGTTCTGCTCTAACTGATATTTCTGATATAGTAAATTACCAAAATCTACCATCGATATAACAATTAAAAGCAGAACCGGTAGAATAATTACAAACTCCACCAATGCTTGTCCCTTTTTATTTTTCACCAGTATCACCCACGTATCTTACCTTATATCAATTATATCAAATGATGTCTATTTCTTCAATGAAAAATCATATAGTTGATATATTTTGACAAATCTAGGAATAAGAAAAATCGCTTTCGCGATTTTTACATAGTTTTGTATCTGTGTCGATATATATTTTTTACCCGATTACAAATGGATTTGATTTGGTTCCATCTCCTCCAGTGATTTGAATAGATGATTTTAGGAAGATTACTGGACGGACACCAGTAAAGTCGTCACTAAACACAGAGATGTCACCAAACCCGGCCAGCCCTGCTCCTAAAAAAATAACCCAAGCATTGTGCGAGTAGTTATTAGACTCCGCAGAAAAGGCATTCATTGTCCAGTATTGTATTCCACTTAATTGCTCATTTAAAACATCAAAATATGTTAAATAACTTCCGCAAGTTTCTTCTGGTACATCTTGCATGATTGCATTCCATTCATCTGTTGCCGATTTACATACGGTATTGGTACTTGCTTTTAATACATCACTGACATTAATAAGTCCTACATTTCCTGTCCATTTGTACATCTTTTCTCCTGCAATATTTTTTTCTATACTATCGTTTCCACTTTCATCTAATACCTGTACACTTCCTATATTAAATGTGTGTGACTGTACTTGGGTTTTCGCAATTCCATTTAGTGTTGGATAATATGTATCATTTAGATACTCTTTGATACTTGAATCTTCTGTCACTGTTCCACTATAATTTCCATTTGGTGTTTGAAATGTCCCGCTCACTGCTGCATATACTCCACAACATTCACTAAATGAACAATATGTATTATTTTCATACCTCCTATGATATGCCTCATCATATGCCATAGTTGTATAATTTTCATTTTGTGGTAGTAATTCATCTCTTACTATCTTATAAGTCCCATCTGTTTCTTTCGCTACAATTCTCCATAGTTCATTATTAAACTGAATATAGTTATTTGGTTTACTTCCACGGTAAATATATCTTCCTATTTCATATTGATCTTCATAAAGTCCATCTCCCGATGTGACTAATTCTACATTCTGTCCTCCTATATCTATTCCATCACTTGGAATAGGTCCTACTGGTACTCCATTATCACTTTGTTCATAGGTTAATGTGATTTCTATTTCTTTTTGCATATTTGTTTCACTGAAATCTACACTTTCATCCCAATATACTTTTACTTGGAATGTTTTCTTATCTCCTGCTAAGAGTGCATCTCCTACTCTAATATTCTCTACACTCACTTTAATTGCTTTCGGATCTTGGTTATTACTTTCATTTACTCCGTTAATACTTGATAATACTGCATCCAAATCTCCTTGATTTTCTACAACAACATCATATGTCGCACTTGCTCCTGGTTGCGTTAAATTGACATCTAATGTTAATGTCGTAAGATCTGATATTTCTTTTCTTGTTGTAGTTGCATTCATCATTTCTTTTTCTTCTGCACTTGTAAATAGGATCTTCCAGTTAGATGTAATCTGAGCGGTTCCATTGATATCTAATTGTTGACTTAATACTGCATATCCAATTCCCAACATAAGAAAGATTGCAATACATAAACTACCTACTAGAAAGTATTTCTTATGTTCTTGATTCATTCTTTTTCTTTCTACTTTTCTCATCTTTACTACTCCTTATCTTTCTTTCATATTATCACAATTATTCATTGTTTTATATAGGTTTTCTAAGTGTTTTACACTACATATTTTTACTTTATTTGCACAACGCAAAAAAGTTGTTCCCATGTTGAAAACAACTTTTTGAATCTTTTAAAATCAGTGAAATTGTAAAATGGGTATGAAAAATATAGGATATTATTTTCTAAATACCCCTCTGGTAACTGATAGCTAACATGTGTGTTATTTCTCACATCTATCACCTAGTCTCCTACTGTTTACATTTTATCACATTTTTTTATAAATGAAAAAGGAATTTGATATTTCTTTACAGTATGTTATTAATAGAGGGATCAGTTAGGTGTTCACTTCCAATATAGATAAGGAGGTGAAAGTTTATGAAATATGAGAAAAAAATAATTCTTACTCTATTACAACTTTTGAAATACCTCATTATTCTCTTATTTCTAATAATAATTAAAAACACCTAGCATACGCTAAGTGAACGACTTACAATTGGACACTTAGTAAGTATCCCCCTTTCATTATATGATAATTATTACATATTGTAAATAAAAAGATGTCGTGATTGACATCTACTTACTACTAGTTTGTGGTTGTAATAATGAAAGACTTACCTTTCCTTTCTCTTTAGAAATATCTTCTACATAGCAATCGACAATATCTCCGACACTTAATACTTCACTTGGATGTTTGATATATTTATCGGTTAATTTAGATATATGGGCTAGTCCATCATTATGTAATCCTATATCAATAAAAGCACCAAAATCAACTACATTACGTACAGTACCTTGTAATTTCATTCCTACTTTTAAATCATCTAATTCTAATATGTCACTTCTTAAAAGTGGTTGTGGCATTTCATCTCTTGGATCTAAATTTGGTTTCTTTAAAGATGTAATAACATCTTCTAATGTATATTGGTCTGTCTTTAATTGTTCTTGATATTTTTTTGTATCTAATTGGTTTAGCTTTTCGATTAATGGTTTTGTTCCTATATCAGCAGTTGTAAATCCAAGATCGCTTAATAAAGTAAGTGCAATTGGATAACTTTCTGGGTGAATGGCTGTTTTATCTAATTGATTCTCTCCATCTGGAATTCTTAAGAAACCAATTGCTTGTTCATATGCTTTATCTGAAAGTATTTTTTTCTTTTTTATTTCTTCTCTTGATAAGATTTTACCTACTTTTTCACGATATTCAATGATCTTTTGACAAGTTTTCTTAGTGAGTCCTGAGACATAACTAAGTAGTGAAAGTGAAGCTGTATTGACATTGACACCAACACTGTTCACACACTTTTCTACTACAAAGTCTAAAGAATTTGATAGTTTCTTTTGACTTACATCATGTTGATATAAACCTACTCCAATTCCTTCTGGTGGTATTTTTACAAGTTCTGCTAATGGATCTTGTAAACGTCTACCAATACTAACAGCACTTCTCTTTTCGATTGCTAAATCAGGGAATTCTTCAGCGGCAATTTTAGAAGCACTATAAATAGAAGCTCCTGCTTCAGAGACAATTACATATTTACAATTCAAATGATATTCACGGATCATATCCGCACAAAACTTTTCTGATTCACGAGAAGCTGTACCATTACCAATGGCAATGATATCAACATGGTATTTTTGAATGAGTTTCACAACTACTTCTTTTGCTTCTTTGATTCTTCCTTCTGTTTTAGAATTTAAAAATGGTTTAATCACCGTAGAATCTAAATATTTTCCCGTTTTATCAACAACTGCTAATTTACAACCATTGACAAAACCAGGATCAAATGCTAAAACAACTTGTTCTTTCATTGGTGGTGTTAGAAGTAATGCTTCTAAGTTTTTACCAAAATTATCAATCGCTGCTTCTTCTCCTTTTTCTGATAATTCAGAACGAATTTCACGTTCAATCGATGGAGCAATTAATCTTTTATAAGAATCTTCTATAGCTTCTTTTATACTAGGTACTACAAAAGATTGATCGTTTTTTATTACTTTATTTTCTAAAAAGTTAAATATTTCTTGTTTCTCAATATCAATAGAAACATTTAATATTTTCTCTTTTTCTCCACGGTTTAAAGCTAAAATACGATGTGGTTTAATCCATTTCACTGGTTCTTGATAATCGTAATACATTTCATATACTTTTCCTTCATCTTCCGCATTCTTCTTAATTTTAGAAGTAATCATTCCATGTCTATAAAAATAATTACGAATCCATTTACGATAAGAGGCATTATCACTGATCCATTCAGCAATAATATACTTTGCTCCCATAACTGCTTCTTCTGTTGTTTTTACTTTATCATTTACAAATTTTGTTGCTAGATCAGAAAGAGTTCCTTTCATTGGAAATGACATCATCATTTTCGCAAGTGGTTCTAAACCTAAGGTTATGGCTTCTGTTGCTTTTGTTTTTTTCTTTTCTTTATATGGACGGTATAAATCTTCTACTTCTACTAATTTCGTACAATCCATAATTTTTTTCTTTAATTCTTCCGTTAACATTCCTTTTTCATCAATTAAACGAATAACATCTTCTTTTCTTTTCAATAAATTATTTTGATATTCATATATTTCTTCTATTTTTCTAATTTCTTCTTCATTTAAAGCACCAGTCATTTCTTTACGATAACGAGCAATAAATGGAACTGTATTTCCTTCGCTTAATAAAGTTAATACTGTTTCTACTTGTTTTTCTTGAATATTTAATTCTTTACTCATTGTTTCTATAATTTCTTGATTCATATCTTCACCTTTTCCTTATTTATCTTATCATAATTTTTTCTTTTACAAAAGAAAAGATGTCTAGT
The DNA here is from genome assembly GCA_949288035.1 of uncultured Mycoplasmatota bacterium. Taxonomy (GTDB): domain Bacteria; phylum Bacillota_I; class Bacilli_A; order RF39; family UBA660; genus UMGS2016. Next base: position 9,234 of record CASEIJ010000059.1, on the reverse strand, counting down.
TGACATCTCAATAATATCCTTGTTCTTCTAAAAATTCTATTAAACTCTCTTGATCTAAATATCCCTCATAAGAAGCTACTACTTTTTTATCTTCGACAACAATTAAGAATGGTAAAATATATCCATCATCTTGACTTGTAACAGAATTAGATTCTACAAACTTCATCTGTTCATCACTTTCTAAATTCTTATGTGTATAAAAATACGCTTGTTTATGACTTTTTCTTAAAAGATCTGTTAATACCGGTGTTAATTCTTGTGATACAACGCCATTATCACCAACATATATTAATTTACGTGATTCACTTTGATTTAATTCTAAATATTCATCAAAATCAATTTTTACAAGTCCACCTTGTAAATTATAAACAAAGATACAAATAGCAACGACAGCGACAATAATTACCGTTGTTAGTATCATATAGAAACGATGAGAACGTTTCATTTTTTTCTTTTCTGCAGCACTTATTGGTTTTTCTATTTTATTTGTTATTTTCTGATCCTTTTTATTCATAGCAAACACTCCTTTATATTCTATAAAGTATTATAACATAATTTTTTATTTTTTGTAAAGAAGCAATCATACGAAGAAAGAGCACTTTATCATGCTCTTTCAGTAAATTGTGTTATATAGTTTAAAAATAATTTCTTTTGTTTTACTGAAACTGGTTCTTCTAAATTGTCTTGAGATATTAAATGATTCAATAAATCAATCTGTTCTGCATAGTGATTACTATACTCAACTGGTTCCATAAGTTCTAATGCTCTGATATAGTTTCTAACCTCATCTGAACAGTCTTGAGCAAGTGGAAAGAAATTATGTTGCCATGTATGTTTTACTTCTGTATTCTTTTCTCCAGGAAAAATTTCTGTTGTTTGGTGCAAATGATTGACCATATTACAACTATCATATTCTGTAAATAGTTCATTTAAGATAAATGGATTTCTATCTTGAATTGTACAACATTGATTTTGTTTTCTATTATATATGTTTTCTATACAAGTAAGTCCCGTTTTTTGACTTAAATAGAAATAATTTTCTATTTCTACTCGTGATTCTATTTGCGTTGTCAAAGCATGTTTTAATTCGTGTAATAAGGCAATATCCGTTACATGTTGTTGATGCATGACTATCAATCTATTCATACTTAATTCATCATTTCTTTTTTCTATAAGGGGTATAAAACTAGTACGTCTTTTATCTTGAACATAATCATATGCAATTGTAAGCGGAAAAGAATTTAAAGAGTAATCATTTCCTAACAATAATTCTATGCAACGTTCTTTATCCTTCTTTTGGGTATCCGGAAATAATAGCGTAACTTCTTGCATTCTCTTTTCAAAAATACTACGATTTTCATCCCCATATAATCTTGTAAATTCATCGATAATTATTTTTTCTTTTACTTTTACATATTGTTGTAATTGCATCCTATTTTTCCTCCTTTGAAAATATTATTTTAACATAAAAAAGTGTTTTCACACTTTTTTACTTTCAAAATCATTTAAAAAATCATCAATTGTTAAAATTCTTTCATCTATTTCTTTTAAAGAAATCTTTTTTTCCTTTGTCGTAATTGGTACTACTTCTTCTGTTTCATCTTCTAGTAAAGTAGTAATAATACCTGCACTTAAGAATTTTTCTTTTACTGTAGATCCAGTTGAATATCGATCAGCTACTTTAAACTCTGTTATTTTTTTCATCACAATATCATCTTTGGTTTTTAAATAGATTTCACTCTTACTTGGAAGTACAAATGTATTTAATATATAATATGGATTTGTTTTTACATCTCTTACAATTTGTATTCCACGACGTGCACGAGACATTTTATCAAATTCTGTTAATTTTACTCTTTTAGCAGTATTTTTCTTTGTCAGTACTGTTAAGTATTCACTTTTACCATCAAATAAACTAGTACCTACTACATAATCTTCTTTTAAATTAATTGATTTTACTCCACTACCTTTTGGACCTGTGAATGGAATTTCAGATACTTCATACCAAAGTCCATAACCACGATAAGTTGTTACAAAAATATCTTGATAATTCTCACTTGATACAAAGATTAATTCATCATTTTCTTTTAGTTTCATACTTGTCATTGGTTTTGTATAACGTTGTACTTTAAAATCTTTGACATGTGTTCTTTTAATCATACCTAATTTAGTTGCTTGAGTAATGACCATATCAGAGTCAAAATCTTTAACAGGAATTGATCCGATAATGGATTCTCCTTCTTTTAATTTAATCACATTACTGATATGTTTTCCTAAATCTTTCCATTTTAATTCAGGAATAATATGAACTGGTACATATAAGTAATTACCAAAATTTGTAAACATTAAAATCGTATCTAATGTATTTAACTTGATTGTATTAGTAACAAAATCTCCTTCTTTTAAAGCTGTTTGATCAGTAGATGCTTGATAACTACGAAGAGAAACACGTTTTACATATCCATCTTTCGTAATGACAACAATCACATCTTCTTTTGGAATCATAACCGAAGTATCTATTTTAATCTCTGTAATTTCTTCTTTAATTTCTGTTAAACGTGGGGTTGCATATTCTTTTTTGACAGCACGTAATTCTTCTTTCATCACACTCTTTAGCTTCTCTTCATCAGAAATGATTTCTTCTAAACATCTTACTTCTTCTTGTAAATGTTTTAATTCAGATTCTAATTCTGTTACGTCTGTATTTGTTAAACGATAAAGTTGCAATGTAACAATTGCTTCTGCTTGTTCTTCTGTAAATTCAAATTGTTTTACTAAATTTGATTTCGCATCACTTTTATTTTTACTAGCACGAATTGTTTTTATAACTTCATCTAAAATCGATAATGCTCTAATTAATCCTTCTAATATATGCATTCTTTTTCTTGCAACGCGTAATTCGAAGTTAGTTCTTCTTGTAATTACTTCTCTTTCATGAGCAATATAGGCATCTAAGATGGGTAAGATTCCTACTGTCATTGGGCGATGGTTGATAATTGCTACCATATTAAATGTATAAGATATTTGCATATCTGTATTTTTTAATAAATAGTTTAAAACTAATTCTCTATTTGCATCTTTTTTTAGATCAATTGCGATACGAAGACCTTCTCTTGAAGTTTCATCACGCACTTCTTGAATTCCTTCTATTTTTTTATCAATACGGATCTCATCAATACGACGAACCATATTTGCTTTATTTACTTCATATGGAATTTCATCAATAATAATTTGTTCTTTTCCTTTTTGTTTTTCAAAGTGAATTTTACTACGAATTATAATTTTGCCACGACCTGTTTCATATGCTTCACGAATTCCTTTTAATCCTTCTACAATTCCTCCGGTAGGAAAATCTGGTCCTTTGACAATTTCCATAATTGTATCCAAACGACAATTTGGACTATCAATACGTTTTATTGTTGCATCTATTACTTCTCCTAAGTTATGAGTTGGAATATTCGTTGCATATCCCGCACTAATTCCCATTGCTCCATTGACAAGTAATAATGGGAATTTAACAGGAAGTACAGTTGGTTCTAATAGTGTATCATCGTAGTTTGGAACCCATTCTACTGTATCTTTATCAATATCCGTTAATAATTCGTTACTGATTTTAGATAGTCTAGCTTCTGTATAACGCATTGCTGCTGGACTATCTCCATCCATAGAACCATTATTACCATGCATATCAATATAAATCGCATTTTGTTTCCACCACTGACTCATACGTACCATCGCATCATAAATAGAAGAGTCTCCATGTGGATGGTATGCTCCCATGATGTTTCCTACTGCTTTGGCTGATTTCTTATATGGTTTATCATAAGTATTATGATCACGATACATCGCATATAAAATACGTCTTTGTACAGGTTTTAATCCATCTCTAACATCTGGTAAAGCACGATATTGAATAATTTCTTTCGAATATTCTCCAAATCGTTCTCCTAATATTTCTTCTAATGAATATTCATAAATTCGTTTGATTACTTCTTGCATAACTTCACCTACTTTTATAGTGTTTTTATTTTCTCGTAGCACATTTTCGCATCATAAATTGGATAAATATTTTCTATTTCATGCTTTTCCATATATTCTGGATAATAAATAATTGTTTCGAAATCACTTGCTCTATACACTTGCATATCAATTACATTTGTAAATGTAAAATGATTAGATCTCATTAAAAACATCCATCCATAAGATGTTTCATATTCCCCTTTTGGTTTATGATAACCAAGATATAAATCTGTTACTCGTACTGCTTGATGTTGCTCTAATTCTTTTAACATTAAAACGTCTTGTTTTAATGTCTTAATTAATTCTTTTCTAGTAATTAGTTTGTCATCTTCCTCTGTAAAATAGATCCATGTTTGATATCTTAATTTTTCTTTTCGAAAAAACGAATGATTCGTAGTAATTGCCTCTTCTGGATGAAACATCAGTGCTTCATACATTTCAACATAAGTCATTGGTTTTGTTTCATGAATGATATCTTTGACACATTTTTTCTCATTTTCTTTTACATATATATCATAATTCATATTTAAATTATTTCCTAAAATAGGATCTTGAATTACCATTTTAGGACTATCATAAATTTCACCATTACCAATGTTTAAATACTTTCCTTCTAAATCACGATCTTCTAAATCAAAGAGAGGAATTACCATATTCCTTCTTTCTGCTTCTATAAAACATGGTCGCATTTTACCAAAACGGTATATATGTTCTCTAATACATGGCACACTATATACTTCTTCTGGTAAAAAGTAGAAATACTCAGGAATTTCAACATAAGGATCAAATCTCATTTTTACACCTCTAACTAATTTGGTAATTATCTTGTAAACCAAATTCTACATTTTCTTCTATCCATTCTTTTCTAGGCTCTACCTTATCTCCCATTAAGACACGGACTCTTTTTTCGGCTAAAGCAGCATCACTAATATTAATTTTAATTAAACTACGTGTATCTGGATTCATCGTTGTTTCCCATAATTGATCCGCATTCATTTCTCCTAATCCTTTATATCTTTGTGTTTCTGTTTTCTTACCTTTATACTTTTCTAATACTTGTTTTCTATCATCTTCTGTCCAAGCATAAGAAAGTTCTTTGCCACAAGTAATTTTATATAATGGTGGCATTGCAATATAAAGTTTTCCTGCTTCAATTAATGGTTTCATATAACGATAGAAGAATGTTAATAATAAAATTTGAATATGAGAACCATCAACATCGGCATCGGTCATAATAATCACTTTATCATAGTTTGAATCTTCTACTTCAAAATCACTTCCACATCCTGCTCCTACTGTATGGATAATGGTATTGATTTCTTCGTTTTTTAAAATATCTTCCATAGTTGCTTTCTCAGAGTTAATTACTTTTCCACGAAGTGGTAAAATAGCTTGAAATTTACGGTCTCTTCCCTGTTTCGCACTACCTCCGGCAGAATCACCCTCGACTAAGAATAATTCGTTTTTCTTTGGATTTTTTGCTTGTGCAGGAGCGAGTTTTCCACTTAAAGCACGTTCTTTACTATTCTTACTCTTTCCATTACGTGCTTCATCACGTGCTTTTCTAGCCGCTTCACGAACCAGTTTACTTTTTACCATTTTATTCAATATCTTCGTAGCGATTTCTTTATTCTCTTCCAAATAAAATTGTAGTTTTTCAGATACAATACTATCCACAATCGGACGTGCTTCTGGTGTTCCTAACTTACCCTTGGTCTGTCCTTCAAATTGCAATTTATCTTCTGGTATCTGTAAACTGATAATCGCAGTTAATCCCTCTCTCGTATCACTACCCTCTAAATTTTTATCTTTCGCTTTTAAAAAGCCATTCGTTCTCGCATAATCATTAAATACTCTTGTCACTGCAGTCTTAAAACCTACTTCATGAGTACCCCCATCATTTGTTTTTACATTATTTACAAATGACACTAAATTCTCACTATATTCTTCTGTATATTGAAAAGCAATTTCAACACGAATTCCATCTTTCTCACCCATGAAATGAACTGGTTTATGTAATACATTCTTATCTTCATTTAAATATTCTACAAAGGCTTCTAATCCATTCGCATAATGAAATTCACGTTTCTTATTATCTTCTTCATCTTCTACAGTAACAGTTAACCCTTTCAGTAAAAAGGCACATTCCTGCATTCTTTCACAAATCGTAGTAAAAGAAAAAGTAGTCGTAGAAAATATTGTATCATCCGGCATAAAACGAACCGTAGTTCCTGTTTTACTTGTCTTTTCTAATTTCTTTAACTTCTGATCTACTTTACCCCCATCTTTAAAACGAATAAAGTATTTATATCCATCTCTACAAATTGTTACTTCCATCCATTTACTAAGAGCATTTACAACAGAAGCACCTACTCCATGTAATCCTCCTGATACTTTGTATCCACCCTCTTCAAACTTACCACCGGCATGTAATACCGTATATATTACTTCTGGTGTCGATTTTCCAGTTTCATGCATTCCTACAGGTACACCACGTCCACTATCACTCACTTCAATGGAATGATCTTTATGCATAATAATAGAAATTCTATCTCCATATCCATTAATCACTTCATCAATTCCATTATCAACAATCTCCCATACTAAGTGATGTAATCCTCTCTTATCAGTCGAACCAATATACATACCAGGACGTTTTCTAACTGCTTCTAATCCTTCTAAAACTTTAATTGAATGTTCATCATATTTTGCCATAATATCACCTTAATACTTTCTATTATAACACATTTCCTTTACTTTCTCCTATTTCAAGATACAGGAAAATCAAAAAAAAAGCAAGTAATCTCTTGTTTCATCGCTAAAGTAAATTTAAAAAAAATGAGAAATTATCTTCCCATCATGCAGGAACTCACTCTATTTTTAGTGTAAATAATTAATAGGAATGTGAAACGGTTAGGCATCCTATTTACAAAAGGTAGATGGGAGGTGATTTATGAATGATTATGATTTCTCATCATCGCTTCTACAACTCCTCCGTACAATCATCTTGTACCAGATTATTAAAATCATATCTAAAAAAAAGCCCTAACCGTAGTTAGGTAATCCGTAAGTAACAGGATGCCTTTCTAGCATTCCTTTTTTTGTGACTTTCATCACTAACCATAGTATAACATAAAACTTCATAAAAAACATCTTTTTTATGATTTCTTGCAGGAACTCACTCTATTTTTAGTGTAAATAATTAATAGGAATGTGAAACGGTTAGGCATCCTATTTACAAGAGGTAGATGGGAGGTGAAACATGAAAGATCATGATTTCTCATCATCGATTTTAAGACTCCTTCGCACTATTATCTTATATCAAATCATAAAAATCATTACAAAAAAACCTAACCGTAGTTAGGTAACCCTATAAAAATTAGGATGCCTTTCTAGCATTCCTTTTTTGTGACTTTCATCACTAACCATAGTATAACATAAAACTTCATAAAAAACATCTTTTTTATGATTTCTTGCAGGAACTTACGACATATTTATCGTAAGTAATTAATAGGAATGTGAAACGGTTAGGCATCCTATTTACAGGAGGTAGATGGGAGGTGAAACATGAAAGATCATGATTTCTCATCATCGCTTCTACAACTCCTCCGTACAATCATCTTGTACCAGATTATTAAAATCATATCTAAAAAAAAGCCCTAACCGTAGTTAGGTAACCCTCTAATAATGGGATGCCTTTCTTAGCATTCCTTTTTTGTGATTTTCATCACTAACAATAGTATATCATAGAATTCATAGAAAAACATCGTTTTTTTATATTTATCGTATGAATGTCTAGCATATGACAATTTTTTACCAAAATACATTGAAATAATTTAGATTATTTTATTTGCTTCGATAATATCTTGTAATTCTTGGTAGACGGAATCTACTTTTTCTTTTTCTCCTTCGATTGCTACTACTTTCATAGCTGGAGAGATATAATCATCTATTTCAAATTTTACATGATTCTTTTGATAAACAACACGATTACGTTCTAATACTTTTTTTGTATTTAAATCTAATATATCAATTAATGAAGTAACAAAGTTACGATTATCATCAGTAATCATTAATTCATCTGTTTCTCGACGTACTGTTAACGTCTCATCATTTAAATTATCATCTTTAAAGTTTAATAGTTCAACAGTTTGATTGTCATATGTATTTTTCGTAATTCTTGCCATAATTTTACCACCATTTTTAAATAGTGTTCTTATCTGATGGTATGATTCTACTTTCTCATAATTATGATCAATACAGTATTGAATAAATTCATTCACATCTTTTACTTGAAAACTGTATTCATATTCTTGATTCATATCTATCCACCTCCTAACACATCTTCGATATGAAATAATTCGTATTTGCTTTCTGATAGAAACATGTCTATTCATGAATACAATAAACAAAAAACGAAGAAAAATCAAGTCTATTCGTCTTCGTTTGCATCTTTTTTCACAAGTACTTCTCTTGGTTTTGATCCATTTGGAGGTCCTACAATTCCTCTTTCTTCTAAAAGATCCATGGCTCTAGCAGCACGGTTATATCCTAGACGGAATCTTCTTTGTAGAAGCGAAGCACTGGCTTTTCCTCCTTGAATGACAAAGTCAACAATCTCATTATAAAGTGGTTCATCATAGTCATCTTTTTCTTCTACCATGGTTGTCGCATGTAATTCTTCATCATCCATTGTTAAACTATTATCGTATTTCGCAATCTGTTGTTTAATAACATGATCGACCACACGCTTAATTTCATCTTCATCGATAAATGTTCCTTGAACACGAATTGGACTAGATTCTCCTTGTGGTAAGAATAACATATCTCCTTTTCCCAGTAGTTTTTCTGCTCCACCCTGATCTAGAATCGTACGGGAATCAATTTGACTAGATACTGCGAAACTAATACGAGATGGAATATTGGCTTTTACAACTCCCGTAATGACATCTGTAGATGGTCTTTGTGTTGCGACAATTAAATGAATTCCTGCAGCACGTGCCATTTGTGTAATACGCATGATAGAATCTTCTACTTCTTTGGCTGCAACTAACATCAAATCTGCTAACTCATCGATAATTACTACAATAAATGGTAATTTATTCTTCTGCTCTTCTTTTGGTCTTCCTTCATTATATTTATCGATATAATTGTTATAACTTGTAATATTCTTTGTTCCACTATCACTAAACACTTCATAACGACGTTCCATTT
>CASEIJ010000058.1 GCA_949288035.1 uncultured Mycoplasmatota bacterium | reverse complement strand
TAAGAATACGGGATATGGAATTACACCATCATACTATGGATATACAAGATTCTATGATTGGAATGGAAATGCAACAGGACCGACTTTAAACTGCCCACAAGATAATGATAAGTTTACAGTATCTAGTTCAACTGGAAATGGAAAACAAACAAAGCCAATTGGATTAATTACAGCCGATGAAGTAAACATGGCCGGAGGAAAGAGTGGCTCTAGAAACATGTTGTATTACTTATATACAGGAACAAATTACTGGACCATGTCGCCGTCCTTCTTCTTCCACAATGCGTTTGCGTACGAGTTCCCCGTGGCGTCTTCCGGTGAGCTGGACGCTTGGTTCAATGTGACGAATGGTAGCGGCGTCCGCCCAGTGATCAATCTGAACACAGAGAATCTAGAGTTCACAGGTACAGGAACAATGCAAGATCCATATGTGATTGAATAAATAAAAAAGATGAAAATGGTCCAAAATGACTCTTCATTTTGGACCCGGGATTAATCTAAATAAAAGGTATTCTGTTGTCGCCGTCCTACTTCCACTCTTGGTCGATTGCGCTCGAGATCCCTGTGGCGTCGTCGGGAGAGTTGAGTGGTGGTTATGATGTGGCGTATGGTTTTGGCGTCCGCCCAATTTCCAATGGTGAATAAAATATTGTGATAGGGATTAATCTAAACGAAAGGTGTTCTGTTGTCGCCGTCCAACTTCAACAACAATGCGAATGCGAACGAGTTCCACGTGACGTCTTCCGGTGAGCTGAACGCTTGGAACAATGTGACGAATGGTAACGGCGTCCGCCCAATTTCCAATAAAAATAAATGATATTGTAATGGGATTAATCTAAATAAAAGGTATTCTGTTGTCGCCGTCCAACTTCAACAACAATGCGAATGCGAACGAGTTCCACGTGACGTCTTCCGGTGAGCTGAACGCTTGGAACAATGTGACGAATGGTAACGGCGTCCGCCCAATTTCCTACTACAATTAGTGAGTATTTGCTAATGAACCGAGATATTATGAGGTTAAGGCTAATAATGAGAGGAAGTAGTTGCTACAAGCAATAATCGATTGTCAGATTGGAAACAAGGTTAATCCCTTGGCATTGCCTAAAAAGATGATATAGACGTTATATGACTGCATTTGTATTTATATAACTATTGCTATATTGGTGGGAAGAGCTTATGCTCTTCGCCACACATATTTGGAGGAAAACATGAAATTATACGAAATATTTGAAATGATGAAAGCAAAGTATTTTGATGCAATTGTTTTCATAAAGAGTGGTAAGTTTTATGTTGTATATGATAATGATGCAATAATATGTAATTATTTATTGCACTATAAAAAAGTAAATGGTAAAGTGGGATTTCCAGAGAATGCCCTTTCTCATGTACTAGAAGTTTTAAAAGAAAAAGAAGTAAGTTATGTCATCTTTGAAGAACAAGAACAATTATTTGAAAATAATCAATACTTTCAAATATTAAAAAAGGCAAATGAAAATCAAGTCGTAGAAAATATGTGTTATCGATTAGAAAGTATTATGAAAGAAAAATTGTTAGATAATATGGATAATTTTTCTAAAATTAGGAGCTTTTTAGTTGAGTTATAATTTTAAAGTATTAAACAACACATATAAAACAATTAATTATATTAATAAGTTATTGATCAATTACCCTAAAAAAGAAGTTATATTAAAAAATAAAATAGAGAGTAATTGCTATGAATTGATAGAATCTATTTTTGCTTATAATATCAATGAGACATGGAGAATTAAAGAGAAATACTTAAAAGATGTATTAATTAAATTATCGATGTTAGATTTTTATATACGTGTTTCTTATGATAAGAAAATATTAAGTCGTCATCAGTTGGATGTTGTATGCCGATTTATGATTGAAATTAAGAAAATGGTATATGGTTTAAAAAAGAAGGAGAAAGAAGTAGATGAATAAGAAGAGAGTTGGAATTATCATTGGAATCATTGTGATTTTATTGTTTGTAGTTGGATTTGTTATTTATTCTTTTGTTATTAATAAAACAGAGGAGAAAACAGAAAGTATAACTGTAAAACATGAAACGGCAGAGAAGTTATATAAAGAACAAGATGGAGAAACATGTACCGAAGTAAATATTGTAAGTCATAATGCAAAAGTAAGTGAAACAGATGATAAAGTACTACTATATTTAATCTTTGGACAGATGAAGAAAGATAAAATATTAGAAAATGAAATTACAAAAGATGATTATATAAAGAGTGCAGAAAAGATATTAAAGAATGAAGATATACCAGAAGCATTTGAAGATTATGTATATGAAGGATATGCATATGAATTAAATGGGGATCAATTAACAAGAAAGAAAGTAGAATGTGATAGTAAGAAATATGTATCTAAGTTATATGGATATAGTAATAATGAAGAGACACTTACTTTAAATGTCAAAGCAGGATATATTGAAAATGAAATGTTATATGATTTAAATGGAAAAGAAATAGGAACATATCAAGAAGATGAATTAAATGAGATGTTAGATCAAGGAACATTACAGGTTTATACTTATCAAGCCCAAGACGGAGATTATCAGTTAGAATCTGTAGGAATGAAATAATGGCAGTATGTTATAAAGAGATTTTATCAATCGATAAAATGATTGATGTTTATAAAAATATACGTTCAAATACATGCCATAAAGAAAAGCTGGTTCGATTTGAACTAGCTTTTTGTTGCAATTTGACAACTATTTTAGAAAAATTAGAAAATAAAACCTATCAACATCAATCTTATCGATTATTCTTAATTTCTATTCCAAAATATCGTATTATTATGAGTGAAACAATTCCAGATAAAATTGTAAATCATTTAATTAGTAAATATATTTTGCTACCATCCTTAATACCTAAATTAATTGAGATGAATGTTGCTACAAGAACAGGAAAGGGAACAAAAGCTGGGATTGAATATACGAAAAAATATATTCACTATATGAAACAAAATCATAAAAAAGTATATGCTTTAAAATGTGATATTAAAAAATATTTTTATCACATTGATCATGAAATATTATTACACAAATTAAGACATGATATCCATGATTTGGATGTGATAGAATTGTTAGAGAAAATTATTACAAGTACAGATCAAACGTATGTAAATCAATATATTGATTTATTAATCGAAAGAGAAACAAAACGATTACAAACACAAAAGTGCCCAGATCAACATCGATTAGAAGAATTATTAAAAATACCTAGATATAAAAAGGGAAAAGGTCTTCCGATTGGAAATGAAACAAGTCAAATACTCGCAATTTATTATTTAAATAGTCTTGATCATTATATTAAAGAACAGTTACATAGTAAGTGTTATGTAAGATATATGGATGATTTTATTTCATCATGATAAAGATTATTTAAAACAATGTCTGGTCAAAATTGAACAGGAATTAAAATTATTGAAATTATCATTGAATAGAAAAACACAGATATATGATTTAGAGAAAGGGTTTAATTTTTTAGGTTATAAGTTTGTTTTAAAAAATAAGAAATTGTTGATTTTATTAAATAATCAAACGAAGAAAAAAATTAAAAAGAAGTTAAGAAGATTAAAAAAACATCAAGCATCTAATTATCATGCAGTGAAAACGAGTTATCAGGGATATTTTCAAGTTGCGAATACGAAACATTTTCTCTATCGTTCTAAGTTTTAATAAATAATTGATAAAAATGTGATATAATTGAGAAGAGAAATTAGAATTGTGGTGAAGAGTATGTACTTTGATTATTCAGCAACTACGCCTGTGTCTGATGAAGTGTTAGATACATTTGTAAAAGCTAGTAAAAGATATCCGGGGAATCCTAATTCTCTTCATAAGTTAGGAGTAGAGAGCAAACATTTTTTGGATATGTCAACAAAACAAATTGCTGATTTGTTGAAGGTAAAAACCAGTGAAATTATATATACGAGTGGGGCTAGTGAATCGAATAATACAGTCGTGAAAGGGATCTGTTTTCAGTATCAAAATCGCGGAAAACATATTATTACAACGAGATTAGAACATTCTTCGATATTAGAACCATTAAATTATTTAAAAACACTTGGCTTTGAAGTGGAATATGTTCCTTTATTATCCGATGGTACTGTGGATTTAACGGCTCTAAAAACAATGATGCGTGATGATACCATATTAGTGACTATCGCCAGTGTATCGAGTGAATTAGGGGTATTACAGCCTATT
>CASEIJ010000057.1 GCA_949288035.1 uncultured Mycoplasmatota bacterium | reverse complement strand
TCTCATAGAGATCATAAAGACAGTATAATTGTCGTGAGAAAACATATGATCAAAAGAAATATGAATACGACGGTCATTATGTTTCGGTTTATAGTTAGAAATAACATAGCGAATCACTAAGTCATAGAAATGATAAGGATCAAAGAATTTATTTTTAAATAATCTTTTAATTCTACGAATTACAGAATCATGTTGAACGAGAGAGAATTCATCTTTCAAAGATTTAGCGATATCACTAGCGACAGAAGATTCAGATAAAATCATACCTAAAGAAATAAAAGGGATAATATTAAGTTGAGTTTTTCTAATATTCGGATCAACATTTAATAAAAAATTTTGCAAACTACTTGCAATATCATTCTGAGTATTATATACTTTAAACATATAAACAACCTCTATTCTATTTTGGGATTATAATAAGAATAACAAAAAAGGTTGTTTATATCAAGTTGAAGAGAGAAATGACTCAGGATAACATCTGGATCATTTTAATATCATTTCAAAAACTGTCCGGTGATAGGTATAATCGGATAAAGAATAAACAAAAGAATATGTATTGGCAAAGGCATAAGCCTTCGTAAAAAAAATCGCGAAAGCGATTTTTTTGTAGAACTGACAAAATTATCTTAATTCTTATTTTGATATTTATGATTGAATAAAAAAATAAATAAATTAGCACTCATCTATTGACAATGCTAAATAAGAGTGCTATACTTACTGTAGCACTTAGGAAAATGGAGTGCTAAAGTGATGTGTAAGAGCATACAATAACTAAGAGTATTAAAGAAGGTGATGATATGCTAACATCAAGACAATCTAAGTTATTAAAGTTGATTGTAGAAGACTATATTAAAACCGCAAAACCAATTTCATCGAAATCATTATGCAAGAACTTAAATTGTTCTAGTGCAACGATTCGTAATGAGATGGGGTATTTAGAAGAATTAGGCTTATTAGAAAAGACACATACATCAAGTGGTCGTATTCCTTCTGAGAAAGGATATCGTTATTATGTTGATCATATTATGAAACCGAAAGAGTTATCTGGTGATGATGTGTTAAAACTACAACAAATATTTAAGAATCATTCTTTGGTATTAAGTGATGCAATTAAACAATCTATGGAAATTGTATCGGAACTTACGAATTATACAGCCATTGTACTTGGTAAATCTTCAAAAGATAATCGTGTTAGTAAAATAGAAGTGGTTCCATTAGAACCAACGAAGTTACTAGCAATTGTGATTACTGATAAAGGACATGTGGAACATAAAGCAATGATGCTTCCAGAGACGATTTCAAAAGAAGAAGTAACTAAGACAGTTGAATTAATTAATAAATTAATTGTTGGTACACCAATTGATGAAGTATCTGCCAAACTTGAGTTTGAAGTAAAACCTATTATTGGTAAATATGTTACACAACATGAAGCTTTATATAATGCTTTCTATCAAGCATTTTCAGATTTTGCCCAAGAGTCTAAAATGCAGATGGCAGGAGCTAGTAAGTTTATTTCACTTCCTGAATTTTCTGATGATACAGCAAAGATACGTGAAATTTTATCGAAATTTGAAGATAAAGATTTAATTCAAAGTATTGAAAAAAATGAGGAAGACGGGATCAATATTTATATAGGTAGTGAAAATGACTTTGATCAAAATGTAACCATTATTAAAACCAATTATGAAACGGATGATGGAGAAGAAGGAACCATTGCTTTAATTGGTCCAAAGAGAATGGAATATGATCGTGTCATTGGACTGTTAGATTTTATAAAAAAACATATAGGAGAGTGATTTTGAGTGAATGAAGAAACAAAAGAGATAAAAGAAGAAAAAAAGCATCCACATCATGAAGATGTAAAACCTCATGATGAGCATGAGAAACATCATTCTCATCATGAGGAACACAAACCACATTCTCATGATGAACATGGCCCACATGGCCCACATGAACATCCAAAACCACATGAAAAACATCATGATCATCATGATAAACCAGGTAAAGAGAAAAAGATTGTTCATGATTTAGAAGAGAGAATGAAGAAGTTAGAAGCTTCTTTAAAAGAAGCAGAAGAGAAAGCAATGCGAGAAAAAGCAGAAGCAATTAATTATCGTAAAAGAAAAGATGATGAAGTAGCTCGGATGATGAAATATGCGAGTGAAGATATGATCAAAGAAATCCTTCCAATTGTCGATTCATTTGAACGAGCAATTGATATGGATGATGATAATTTAGAAGATGAAGTATCAAAATTCTTAGCAGGATTTAAAATGATTTACTGTAATTTAGTAAATGTGTTAGAAAAGTTTGAAGTAAAAGAAATCGATGCGATGGGCAAAGAATTTGATGCAAGTTTTCATCAAGCGGTATTAACAGAACCAAGAGAAGGGGTTGAACCTGGTATCGTTATTGAAGTATTACAAAAAGGTTATATGTACAAGGACAAAGTAATTCGTCCTAGTATGGTAAAAGTTAGTGAATAAAAGGAAAGGTGATTATATATGAGTAAAACAATAGGAATTGATTTAGGTACAACAAATAGTTGTGTCTGTGTATATGAAGGGGGAGAAGCAAAAGTAATTGCGAACCCAGAAGGAAATCGTACAACACCATCTGTTGTCGCATTTAAAAAAGGAGAAATTATTGTTGGAGATGCTGCAAAACGTCAAGTTGTAACAAATAAAGATACAGTATCTAGTGTAAAACGTTTAATGGGAACTAGTGAAAAAGTTCACGTCAATGGAAAAGATTATACGCCAGAAGAAATTAGTGCTATGATTTTAGGTGATTTAAAGAAAACAGCAGAAGCTTATCTTGGAGAAACGGTTACAAAAGCAGTTATTACAGTACCTGCATACTTTAATGATGCACAAAGACAAGCAACGAAGAATGCTGGTAAGATTGCTGGATTGGAAGTTGAAAGAATTATCAATGAACCAACTGCTGCTGCACTTGCTTATGGACTAGATAAACAAGATAAAACAGAACAAATTTTAGTATATGACTTAGGTGGAGGAACATTCGATGTTTCTATTCTAGAACTTGGTGATGGTGTATTTGAAGTGAAATCAACAAGTGGAAACAACCACTTAGGTGGAGATGATTTCGATAAGAAAATCGTTGATTATTTAGTAGATGAATTCAAGAAAGAAAATGGAGTTGATCTTACAAAAGATAAGATGGCTATGCAACGTTTAAAAGATGCTGCTGAAAAAGCGAAAAAAGATTTATCTGGAATGAGTACAACACAAATTTCACTTCCATTCTTATCTCAAGGAGAAGATGGACCACTTCACTTAGAACTTTCTTTAACAAGAGCAAAATTTGAAGATTTAATCCGTGATTTAGTTGAATCTACAAAAGAACCTGTTAGAAAAGCATTAAAAGATGCGAAATTAAGTGCGAGTGATATTGATAAAGTATTATTAGTAGGTGGATCTACTCGTATTCCAATGGTTCAAGAATTGGTGAAAAAAGAACTTGGAAAAGAACCGTCTAAGGGTGTTAACCCTGATGAAGTAGTTGCTATGGGAGCTGCTATCCAAGGTGGTGTATTAACGGGAGAAGTAGATGATATCGTACTTTTGGATGTAACACCATTATCACTTGGTATTGAAACACTTGGAGGTGTATGTACAGTATTAATTCCAAGAAATACAACGATTCCAACAAGTAAGAGTCAAGTATTCTCAACTGCTGCTGATAACCAACCTGCTGTAGATATTCATATCTTACAAGGGGAAAGACCAATGGCTGCAGATAATAAAACACTTGGTAATTTCCAACTTACAAATATTCCTGCTGCACCTCGTGGTGTACCTCAAATCGAAGTTACATTTGATATTGATGCCAATGGTATTGTCAATGTAAAAGCAAAAGATTTAGGAACTGGAAAAGAACAATCTATTACCATTACTTCATCTACAAATTTAAGTGATGATGAGATTGAAAGAATGAGAAAAGAAGCAGAAGAAAATAAAGAAGCAGATGCGAAGAGAAAAGAAGAAGCAGATCTTAAAAATGAAGCAGAACAAGTGATTTTCCAAACAGAAAGTTCATTAAAAGAACTTGGAGATAAAGTAGATAAGAAAGAAAAAGAAACTGCTGAAAAACAAAAAGATGAATTGAAAAAAGCACTTGAAAAAGGTGACTTAGAAGAGATTAAGAAGAAAAAAGAAGCATTGAATGAAACCATGATGAAACTTGCTACAAAAGTATATGAAGAAGCTGCAAAAGCACAGCAACAAGCAAGTAACAATAGCGATGATACTGATAAAAAAGACAATGATGTAAAAGATGCTGAATACGAAGAAAAATAAAAAAGAAGAAGTGCTACATAAGTAGTACTTCTCACTTTGTATTTGAATATCTTTATACTTTTTAGAACATAACATAAAAAAGGAGATAATTATGGAAAAAACAATCAGAAATCGTAGTGAGATGAATCCAGAATACATGTGGGATTTAAGTATTGTTTTTAAAGATGATGATGCATGGTATCAAACATTAGAAGAAGTAAAAGAAAAGATCAAAGAATATGAAAAGTATCAAGATCATTTTATGGAAAGTGCAACAGGTTTATATGAACTATTAAAATTAGATCAAGAAATAAGTCGTACTTTAGAACGTTTAAATACTTATTCTAATTCAAAAAGTGATGAAGATAAAAGTAATAATACGTATTTAAAGATGGCAGGAGAGTTAGATAATGTATATACACTTGCAACGACAAGTAGTGCTTATATTGTACCTACATTAATGAAATATCAATATACAAAAATAGAAGCATATATGGAAGAAGATGAGAGATTAAAAGAATTTGAGAAAGGTTTAAAAGATATCTTTCGTTATAAACCATATGTGTTAGAAGAAAAAGAAGAGAAATTATTATCAGAATATATAAAAGTATTTCAAACACCATCGAATTTATACGATATTTTATCAAATTCTGATTTAAAATTAGGATCTGTATTAGATGATGAAGGAAAAGAGATAGAATTAACAGATACGAATTTTATTTATAATTTACGTTCTAAAAATAGAGCTTTTCGTAAACGTACGTTTGAAAAGGCATATGAAACTTACAAACAATTTTCTAATACCTTTGCAACTACATTAGCAGGTATTGTTGATTATTCTGTGATTGATGCGAAAGTACGTGGATATCAAAGTAGTATGGCTTCTTATCTATTCCCTGATAAAATGCCAATAGAAGCTTATCATAATTTAATTGATTCCGTGAATGAAGGGCTTCCTGTTTTAATGGAATATTTCAAGTTAAAAAAACAAGAATTAGGATTAGATGAGATTCACATTTATGATTTATATGTTGATTTAGTAAAAGAGAGTAATAAAGAATATACATTTGAAGAAGCAAAACAAATGGTGATGGATGCAATGAGTGTTTTAGGGGATGATTATGTAAGGCGTTTAAATGATGCTTTTAACAACCATTGGATTGATGTCTATCCAAATAAAGGAAAAGCAAGTGGTGCTTATTCAGGTGGTAGTTATGATACCCCTCCTTATGTTCTTTTAAATTATATGGGAACGATTGATGATGTATCAACATTAGCTCATGAATTAGGACATTCTATGCATAGTTATTATACAAGAGAAAATAATCCATATGAAACGGGTGATTATTCTATCTTTGTCGCTGAAGTTGCAAGTACAGTCAATGAGTTATTACTAGCGAAATATCTATTAAAAACAACAGATGATAAAAATTTAAAGAAAAGTATACTTGCCCATCTTATGGATATGTTTAAAGCAACCATTTACCGTCAAACGATGTTTGCTGAATTTGAAGAACAACTACATCAAGCTGGAGAAGAAGGTACAGTATTAACAAGTGAATCTATTTCTGATATTTATTTGAAACTTGTTAAGAAATATCACGAACCAGTTGTTGTTGTCGATGATCAAATTCGCTATGAATGGGAGAGAATTTCTCACTTTTATACTCCATTTTATGTTTATAAATATGCAACCGGTTTAGCAAGTGCCTGTCATATTGTAACTGATATTTTAAGTGGCAAAGAACAAGCTGTTGAAAATTATATTGCCTTCTTAAAAGACGGTAGTAAACATGATCCGATTGATACATTGAAAATTGCAGGTGTTGATGTTTTAAGTAAAGACACGATGAAGAGTGCATTAGAAATGTTTCAAGGATTTATTCAGGAATATCAAAGTTTAAATAGTTAGGAAGTGAAGCAGTATGAATAAAAGAGATTATTATGAGGTGTTAGGTGTTTCCAAAAATGCGAGTGAATCAGAAATTAAAAGTGCTTTTCGTAAACTAGCAAAAAAATATCACCCTGATGTCTCAAAAGAACCAGATGCTGCCGAAAAGTTTAAAGAAGCGCAAGAGGCGTATGCAGTATTAAGTGATAAAGAAAAACGTGAACAATATGATCGCTATGGTCATGCTGCCTTCCAAGGAGCAGGTGGTAATGGTCAAGGTGGATATGATTTTTCTGGCTTTGATTTTAGTGATATCTTTTCTGATATTTTTGGAAGTGGTTTTGGTTTTGATTTTGGTGGTGGAAATGGACGTTCTAAAACAAGACCAACCAAAGGGAGAGATCGTCTTGTTCACATTGATTTAACATTTGAAGAAGCAGTATTTGGATGTAAAAAAGAAATTCGTGTGGAAGTATATGAAACATGTGATGATTGTCATGGTGATGGTGGTCATGGTAAAAAAACATGTGATTACTGTCATGGAAGTGGCTTTGTTACACAAGAACAACGTACTTTATTTGGTTCATTCATGAGTAAAACAAGTTGTCCTCACTGTAATGGATCAGGAACTACATTCGAATCAACTTGTAAAAAATGTCATGGTCTTGGAAAAATAAAAACAAAGAAAAATCTCGAAGTAAAAGTACCAGCTGGTGTTAATACTGGCGATCAATTACGTATCGCGGGAAAAGGAGAAGCTGGTTCGAATGGAGGACCGAATGGAGACATTTATTTAGAGTTTAAAGTGGCTGATCATAAGTTATTTATTCGTGATGAGAATGATATTTACTTAAAAGTGCCAATTACAATTACTGAAGCAATGTTAGGATGTAAAAAAGAGATTCCGACACTTTATGGAAATGTCATTTTAACGATTCCAGCAGGAAGTAATACCAATGATAAACATCGTTTAAAAGGAAAAGGTGTCAAAGAAGCAAATTCATCTCGTACGGGAGATATGTATGTATTATTAAATGTTGTAGTACCAAAAAAACTATCTAGAGATCAGAAAAAGTTAGTAGAAGCACTTGCTAAAACAAAACTAGATGATGATAGTGAATTTAAAAGTTTTTACAAATTTGTAAAAGAAAACGAAAAATAAAATCATGTGTCATACATGATTTTTTGTTATATGAGAAATGTACTGTCATTTATGATAATATAATCTGTATAAAAGTGAATTTGTCTCATTAAACGAAATAACGCATCATCCTTTGCCTTACACTCTAACATGATGTCGATATCAGTAGCGAGAGGTTTTAAAGTTTGTAAGAATTTTAAAAACGATTGAATATCTAAGTATTCGCTATGATTACGGAATTCTTTTTTATTTTTGGGAGAAGAAAAATGCATTTTAGGATTTAATTTGGTATCTTTCCAAGTATTTACGATTCTGGGCAGGAGTGAGGTTAAGTCAATCTCATCATGATTACAACAATGATGATGATAGTCAAGTACAAAGGGAATATGTAGTTCTTCACATAAGTTTAATGTGTCATTGACAGTAAAGATTTTATCATCATTTTCTAAATAGATACTTTGCTGTAATGTGGGTGGTAATTTCAAAAATTGTTTTTTGAAGCGAGCAATTGCTTGTTTTTTACCAAATGTACTACTGCCAATATGTAAGATCATATGGGGAGTGATTTTTAAATTAGTAAGTAATTGATAGTGAAATTTTAAAATTTGAATACTTTGTTCTACAACTTCTTTTTTGGTACTGTTTAGTACACAAAATTGATCGGGGTGAGTATCGATACGCATGTGATGATGGTGTATTATTTGACTGATTTCAGAGAATTGTTGGCGATAGGGAAGAGAGTAGTCAAATACGGCTTCTTTTTTTGTTGCAAGAGGAACTAAATTCTGACTTAAGCGATAGAAGGTAATGTTGTTTTGTAAGTTATATTGTAATACTTTTTTTAAATTTTCAAAGTTTTATTGGATGACATGGTCGATTTTTTCTAATCCTTTTTGTTCTCCTAATTTTAAATAGTTGGTATAAGTTATAGTACTAGAATAAGTAATATTAGGAATGGTAATAGGGGTTCCAACGTAACCGAGTCTTATTTGCATTTTATCACCATTGATAGTATGCATGGAAAACAGAAAAAAATTCTAATTTTCATTAGAATTTTATTCAACTGTATAAAGATCATCAGAATAGAAAACAGGTTCCATAGTGAGATTGATTTTTAAATGACGAAATTCATTTTTATCACCATTTGTTACAATATAGCTAGCATGGGCTTCACATCCAGCTAATTTTTTTAGATTTTTAAAAGCTTTCGTAATCATTGGATTGGTCACACTACAAATACTAAGAGCGATAATTAATTCTTGTAAATTTAATGTTTCGTGTTCTTTTGTTTTTGATTTGAATTTTTGAATTGGTTCTAATACGCTAGGGGATAGTAAGTCGATTTCGTCGGGGATATGAGTAAGTTCTTTCATCGCGTTAATTAACAAACTACTTGCTGGATTTAATAGTTCTGTTTGTTTTCCTGTGATAATTTTACCATTTGGTAGTTCTAAACTAATAACATGTCTTTTTTCTTTTTCAGCTTTTTGGAGTGCTACTTCCACTACATTGCGGTCGTTTTCTTTTAAATCTAATTCATTCATTAAGACTTTAATACGATCGGCTGTTTCCATGTCACCACTTCCTGTTTTACAATCACATAAAGCTTGGTAATAGCGTCTGATAATTTCAGCTTTTGCAGCCTCTTGCACTACTTTGTCATCAACAATACATTTGCCGATGGTATTTACTCCCATATCGGTTGGAGAAGAGTAGATTTCTTCTCCTGTAATTTTATATAAAATATCTTTTAGAACAGGAAATACTTCTAAGTCACGGTTATAATTAACTGAACTAATTCCATATTTCTCAAGGTGGAAGTAGTCAATCATATTGACGTCTTTTAAATCAGCTGTAGCCGCTTCATAGGCAATATTAACAGGATGTTTTAATGGTAAATCCCATACAGGAAAGGTTTCAAATTTCGCATATCCAGCTTGGATTCCTCGTTTGTATTCATGATATAACTGAGATAGGCAGGTGGCTAGTTTTCCACTGCAAGGTCCAGGTGCAGTCATAACAACCAGTGGTCTTGTCGTTTCAATATATGGATTTTGTCCATATCCTTCTTCTGATACAATGGTTTCTACATCGGTTGGATAACCTTTCGTAGGTGTATGAATATATGCTTTCATACCTCTTGTTTCTAATTTTCTTTTAAATGATTCAGCTCTTGGTTGTCCTTTGTATAGTGTAATTACAACACTATTTACTTGTAATCCTAATGACTTTAATTGATCAATTAATCTTAGTACATCCATGTCATAGGTAATTCCATAATCGGCTCTAATTTTATTTCTTTCAATATCACCGGCATTGATACAAAAGACAATTTCACAAATATCTTTTAATTCTAGTAGCATGCGTATTTTAGAATCCGCTTCAAATCCAGGTAATACACGCATCGCATGATAATCATCAAATAATTTTCCACCAAATTCTAAATAGAGTTTATTATCAAATTTTTTTAATCTCTCTTTAATTTTTCTACTTTGTACTTTTAAATATAATTCATTATCAAAACCTTTTTTCATACTTCTTAATCCTCTCTTACTCTTATCATGCTCATTTTAACATAAAAACTATGACTTGAAAATAAATTTATTTTCTGTATTTATAAAAAAGCCAAATATTCATAATACAGATGAAAAAAACATATATTAAACTATCAATACTCATTTTTCTATTTACAATCGAAAGGGGGATTGTTATAATAAAATTATGGAGGATGTTATGGATATAGATGAAATTTTAGAAGAAGCAGAAAGAAAAATGCAACATTCCATTGAAGCAATGGAGAAAAAATTTACAAATGTACGCGCTGGTCGTGCCAATCCAGCAATTTTAAATAAAGTAGAAGTGCTTTACTATGGTGTACCTACACCATTAAATCAATTAGCACAAATATCAATTCCCGAAGCAAGACAATTAGCAATCAAACCATTTGATAAATCTTGTCTAGGAGCAATTGAAAAAGGAATTTATGAAGCAAATATTGGATTGACACCAAATAATAATGGTGAGACGATTATTTTAAATATTCCTGCTTTAACGGAAGAAACAAGAAGAGAATATGTAAAACAAGTTCGTGAAATTGCGGAAGAAGGTCGTATTGCGCTACGTAATATTAGACAAGATGCGAATAATGAAATTAAAAG
The DNA here is from genome assembly GCA_949288035.1 of uncultured Mycoplasmatota bacterium. GTDB lineage: Bacteria > Bacillota_I > Bacilli_A > RF39 > UBA660 > UMGS2016. Next base: position 13,520 of record CASEIJ010000057.1, on the reverse strand, counting down.
ATTAGATATGACAGAAGATGACATCAAAGGTGGTCAGAATGATGTTCAAGAGCTCATTTCAAAATACAATAAAGTTGTAGAAACAAAATTAAAAGAAAAAGAACAAGAATTAATGAGCGTTTAGGTTCATTCTTTTTCTTCTAAGGAGGTGTTTTATGGATGCGACTTATAAAAGAGATTTGATGATGAAACATTATCGTGAGCCAAAAAATAAAGGGTTCATAGATGGGGATGGATATATCTTAAATACGCAAAATAATGCCTCTTGTATTGATGAAGTGAAGTTGATGACAAAGGTGAAAGATGGGAAGATAGAAGATATTCGTTTTGATGGAGAGGCGTGTGCTGTATGTACTGCTTCGACATCGATTATGATAGAAACTTTATTAAATAAGTCTGTCATAGAAGCAGAACAAATTGTAAAAGAGTTTGAAAATATGATCGATGGAAAAGAATATGACCAGGCAAGTTTAGAAAATGCAGCTATTTTTGAAGATATTGGTAGACAACCAAGTCGTAGAAAATGTGCGCTTCTTGCATGGTGGGGAATGGGTGAGACACTAGCTCAAAGTAAGGAAGGAAATGATTATGAACTCTGAAAAGAAAGTGAATAAAGTATTAGCGATAAAAGAAGGGATTTTAAGTGCATTTGCGTTCGGACCAAAAGATATTAACCTAGAAATGATTCGTGAAGCACATAAAAAGACTTATGTATATATAGATGTCAATGGAGAAAATATTTTTTTAATTCCTGTCGATCATAAAAAACAAGTCTATTATGATTTGAATCATCAATGCTTCGTTCCTGCAGAAGATTTAGAAACAGAATATATTAGAGAATTAAAACTAAACGTACCATCTGATGAATTGAAAGAATATATTAGTATTTTTTTCTCAAATTATGATTTTATTATGGAATTGGAGACCAAATATGTAGAACATCTTCAAAAGGTAAAAGAACTTTTAAAACATGTTGTTGTATTTCAAGTACAATCAAATGTCATGTTTGAAGATGCCAACGAGCGTATTATGAACGCATTTGAAGATGATAAAGCAAAGCGAGAATATTTACAAGAATATTTAGAAAAAACCAATCAGATTTTACAGTATCGAAAGAAATTGGTTGGACCGACAGAAAAACACGAAATTGGAACACTTGTTTATGGTTATCAGATAGAACCAGGTAGTGACTTTGTTTATTTGTTAGATGAGCATAGTGTCCGTTTTCCTGTTGTATCAATGAAAGACATTCAAAATGATGAGTTACCAGAGTATTATGCTGTTAAGGAAAGTATCAAACCATTGAATAAAAAAGGGTTAAGTTCCCCAGTGGATGTAAATTATTTCTATCATCAATTAATGGCTTTTTATACGAGTAAAATAGATATATACCAATCATCATATGAAAATCAAGAAGCAGTTAAAAAATTATCTATGAAAAAATTTTAATAGTATGAATATTTGAATTTTAATTATCAGAAAAAAATAATAAAATATTTTACGATAAGAATTATAAAAAATCGTTTGAAAATAGAAAAAGAAATACAAAATAATGCATTTGTATTTCTTTTTTTGTTTCGTTATATTGAATGTGAAAGGAGAGAGTAATATGTTAAATCAAGCAGTAATTGTCGGTAGACTGGTTCGTGAACCAGAACTTAGAAAGACAGAAAGTGGTAAGAAAGTAACGAATATTACAGTTGCAGTTCCACGTAGTTATAAGAATGCAAATGGAGAGTATGATGCTGATTTTATTCATTGTACACTATGGGAAGGAGTTGCTGAAAAGACCATTACTTATGTGAAAAAAGGTGATTTGTTAGGAATTCGAGGTCATATTCAGTCACGAACCATTCAATTAGATGAAGATTATAAGCGTAATGTAGTAGAAATAGTCGCCGATAAAGTTACATTTTTATCAAGTAAAAGAAGCCAAGAAGAAAAAGAATAATTTCTTCTTTTTTTTATAAATATACTACAGTTATCAAGAAGTTAATTTTATTTCTTTTCACAACTATAACTTTTATAATGATTAACAAGAAGGTAACGGTGATCGAAAGGAAGTAGTAGTATGTTTATAGGTGAAAGGCTCAAAGAATCAAGAATGAAAAAAGGAATTACCCAGGAAGAATTAGGAAAATTAATTGGGGTAACGAAAGTTTCCATTTGTGGTTATGAATTAGGGACAAGAACACCGACGGTTGATAATTTTATTTTATTAGCTGATGTATTAGATGTCGATCCTAATTATTTGTTAGGGAGAGATAACTTTACAATCCGCGAGATACCAACACCGTATACGAGAAGAATTACCATGTTAGATGCAACGATTTTAGATAATATCAAAAGACATAAAAGACTTTATAATTATCTTGTAAAAGATCCTGTCCGCGCTACTAACCAAATGGAAATTTTATTAAAAAGAGAACTGAAATAGCCTAATTGAAGTGATTAGGCTTTTTTAATTGCAATTTTTCCATTGTTTCATCTAAAAACAAAAGATCCGGGGTTGTTTTAAAAATATAAGCTATTTTTACAGCCATATCGTAATTTAATCTTCTTTTATCATTTTCTAATTGCCAATAAAAAGGTTTACTAATCCCTAAGAGAGTAGCCATTTCTTGATAACTAAGTTGATATTTTAAACGCATTAATTTTAATTTCTTCACTTTATCACCCATAACAACATTATATATTAACTAACCGTTAATTTCAAGCGATTGTTATCCAAAAGTTAATTTTAATCACAATTGTAGTTGCTTTGTTATAATGTTATTAACATATAGATAACGGGGGTAAAAGTCATGTTTTTAGGCTACAGATTAAGAGAATTACGAGAAAAAAAAGGGTTATCACAAGAAAAACTAGGACAGTTAACAGGAGTTACAAAAGTATCTGTTTGTGGATATGAGTTAGGGAAAAAAACACCATCTGTCAATCAATTAGACCGTATTGCAAATGCTTTGGATGTTACAACTGACTATTTATTGGGAAGAGATAAAATCCAAACATATATTGGGGAAGATGGAGAAGCTTACCATGTTTCTATTTCTAAAGATGAAATGAGAACGTTATTAGAAATGCGTAGGCGTAAGGATTTATACTATCGTTTATTGACAGATCCAAAAAGAACATTCGATTTGATCGAAATCAAATTAAATAAATAGTACAATCATAGAAAAGATTGTACTTTTTTTTCTGTTTTATTATATAATAAAGATGGTGATACATATGAATATAATAGAAATCATTGAAAAAAAGAAAAATGGACAAGTTCTTTCGAAAGAAGAAATGAAATATGCAGTGATGGAATATGTGAATGGAAATATTCCTGATTATCAAATGAGCGCACTATTAATGGCAATTGTAATTCGGGGAATGGAAGAGCAAGAAATTGTCGATTTAACAGATGTGATGATTGATAGTGGAGATCGTTTAGATTTAAGTGCAATTAAAGGAACCAAAGTAGATAAACATTCAACAGGTGGAATTGGTGATAAAACAACATTAGCCGTATTACCACTGGTTGCAAGTTGTGGGGTAAAATGTGCGAAAATGAGTGGGCGAGGACTTGGAATTACAGGTGGGACAATTGATAAACTAGAATCAATTCCAGGATTTCAAACAAAACTTACATTTTCTGAATTTATACAAGAAGTAAATCAAATAGGGATGGCTTTAACAAGTCAGACTGGTAATTTATGTCCCGCTGATAAAAAAATATACGCCCTTCGTGATGTGACAGGAACAACAGAAAGCATTCCTCTCATTGCATCTAGTATTATGAGTAAAAAAATCGCATCAGGAGCTGATAAAATCGTAATTGACGTAAAAGTAGGTCATGGTGCCCTTATGAAAACCTTAGAAGATGCTCGTAAATTAGCGCATACTATGATTCATATTGGGAAAAAATATCAAAAAGATACCATATGTATTCTATCAAATATGGGACAACCATTAGGATTTGCCATCGGAAATCGATTAGAAGTAGAAGAAGCTATTTCCTTTTTAAAAGGCGAACCATCTGCACCAGATTTCCAAGAATTAGTACTAGCCCTAGCAACCTACATGGTTCATTTAGGACTTGATATTCCTATTTCGGAAGCAGAAAAAAAAGTAAAAGAAAACTTACAAAATGGTCAAGGATATCAAAAGTTCTTAGACTTTGTATCAGCTCAACATGGAACACTACCACAAACGAATCATTTGCCTGGAAGAAAAATATATGCGAAAACCTCTGGTTACATACAACAAGTTCACGCTGACCAATTAGGAAGCATTGTAAAAGAGTTAGGTGGAGGTAGAGAGAGAGTAGAAGATCAAATTGATTATGAAGTAGGGATTATTTTAAATAAAAAAAGAGGAGAGTTTGTACGTGAGGGAGAATTATTGATGACAGTGTATGAAAATCAAAAAAAATTAGAGGAACAAACCTATTTAAATTGCTTTTCTATCGCGCCACAAGAAGGATCAAAACAGCCAATTATTTATGAGATGATGGTATCGTAATATGGTAGTAGAATTATTACAAGAAAAAGATAGACAAGCTGTTTGTTCTCTTTTGAAACAATGTTTCCCGAGTACGAAACTACAAGAAAATTTTGACTGTAATAAGATTGATTTTATGCATAATATGGTGATTGTTGCGAAAATAGAAAACAATATTGTTGGTCATATATGGATTCAAAAACAATATGATTTTTATAAAGATGAATATTATTTTTATCTAATGTATATTTGTGTGGATGAAAAATACCGTCACCAGGGAATCGCAACTTTTATGTTAAAATGGGTAGAAACATTAAAAGAAAAACAACATATTGCCTATATTACCTTTACAAGTAGTAAAAAAAGAGTTGCAGCCCAATCACTTTATCGTAAACTTGGTTATGTAGAAAAAGATAGTTCTGTATTTATAAAGATGTAAATAAATGTCAAGAAAAGGTAAATTACTTGAAAGAAGAAAGATTAGTTGCTAAAATCAAATTAGGAGGGATCATATGATATATCCGTCAATCGATAAATTGTTAAATCAAGTTGGTTCAAAATATTTACTTGTAAATATTGTCGCAAAGAGAGCCAAAGAAATGGATGAAACAAGTTTTTATCAAATGAAAGAAAATGAATATGTATCAAAGAAAAATATTGGTAGAGCCCTGGAAGAAGTTGCTAAAAACTTAATTCATATTGATGGATTCGAAAAACCAATTGACGATGATATGAAAACAACAAAATAGTACATGATATGTACTTTTTTTGTTGCTTTGCAAACATCTGTTTGCTATAATGAAATTGAGGTGATAACATGAAAATAGAGAAAATAAAAAAAGTAGGATCTAGTAAATATCAATTAATTTTACAGAATAAAGATGTTATCACAACCTATGAAGATATGATCCTGAAATACAATCTTTTATATCGAAAAGAAATCGATGATCAGTTATTAGAAACATTATTAGAAGAAACAAGAAGTTCTGATGTTTATTATAAAAGTGTCAAAAAGATTACAACGAAAATGATGAGTGTTCATGATTATAAAAAATGGTTAGAAAAGTATCACTTGAAAAGAGAAGAGAAGGAGCAATTAATCGATCGTTTAAAACATGTTGGGTTGTTGAATGATGATGTATATGCAAGTGCTTATGTGAGGGATAAAGCTTATTTATCGAAATATGGAAAAGAGAAAATTGAACAAGGTTTAAAAGAACATGGGATTGGAATAGAAGATAGAAAAAAAGCACTTCAAGAAATTAATGATCTTGATATGTATGAGAAGTTACAAAAGGCAATTATGAAAAAAGTGGAACAAAATCATCGCTATTCTAATCAGCAGTTAAAACAAAAAATTATAACAGAATTTGTATCTCTAGGATATATCAAGCAAGATATTTTAGAAGTACTTTCTCATATTCATTGGAAAGAAGATACAAAGTTATTAGAAAAGGAATTTGAGAAAGTATATGACCGTGCCAAAAGAAAATATCAGGGAAATGAATTATTTCTCTATGTAAAAAATAAATTATATCAAAAGGGATTTTCACTCGATCAGATACAAGCTTGTTGTGATAAAAAAAAATAACGATTTTTAAAGTCGTTATTTTAATTTCTCATAAATTTCTGCAATTGGTTTCAATTCTTGTTTTTCTTTGTAATATGGTTTTAGATAAAGATGGAAATGTTTTACTTCTTGTACATCCCCATTGTTTTGAATTAATGTTAAACCATCGATATTTAATCGTTTTTCTAATCTTTTCTTTAAATCTTTGGCTACTTTATAAATATGCATCATTGTTTTCTCATCAATGCTAGAAAGGTCTAAAGTATGTTGTTTTGGAATAATTAATACATGTCCATTACAATCAGGGTTAACATCTAAAAAACACTTTACCAATTCATCTTCATAAATCGTATAAGAAGGAACTTCCCCTTGTATGATTTTACAAAAAATACAATCCATATGAAACACCTCCATTCATATTATAACAGTTTTTCATGTTCGAAAGAAACTTCTTTTTTTCGAAGTGTACCTAAACGTCCATTCTCGATTGGATCTATCTCATTCATCTCGTGAGCTTCTAAAATCTGTTGATAGGTTTGTTGTTGGATTGGTGTTATGTTCTTTGTTGTTGTATTCATGAAGTATGTGTTCATATCATAGGGATTGATCCAAGTTTGGATGACAATGTCACCTTGATTTTGAAAGTACTTTCCTAATTTTGTAGTAACTAAAACACCTGCTTTTGGGTTTTTAGAAAAGTCCATATCTAAGAGATAAGACATACTTTTATGTTTATCTGGTTCTTGTTCCATGAGATATTTTAAGTAATTTAAATATCCTAAATAATGGTGTTGGTCGATCGGGAGTGTTTGATGAAATACATTTCCTTCTGTATCGATCATATAAACATTGGGACAGTTTTTGAAAAACAATTGTGATAGTTCTTCATCTGTCATTTCTTGATATGGTTCTTTTTGTTTTGCTAGTCTGATTAATTCTGTTAATTTTTGTTGTTCTTCTTGATTCATAAATACCTCCACATTCATTATACCACACATAGAAAAAAAGAACCGTAGTTCTTAGTTGTGAATATCTGCGAATATCCTTTGTTATCATGTGAAAATAAAAAGAAATTATACGGAAACATGGTCAAAATCATATATTTTTGTTAAAATAAGAGTGGAGTTGGTGGCCATGAGACGAAAAATAAAAAGAAACAGTACGTGTATCATGAAAGAGTTGAATTCTTATGAATAAAATAGAAGTAGTAAATGATGTTATTACAAAAAAGAAGTTAGATGGTGCACTGAAACTAGTGGTCGATGACGGTACAGAATTTATGGCTGTAAAACAATTGAAAATAACGGTTGTGAAAAGTACGACATTAAAAATAATTTATAACGGGACGAAGTCTAGTAAATTGAATATGATAATCGATGTAGAACCTAATCAGGCTTTACGATTAGAAGAAATTCATGTCCATGATCAAATCAAAATTCAATATCAATATCGTATTTTAGAAAATGCGAAAGTGAAAGTGAATCGTATGACAAAATGTCATCAGGTGAGAAAGTGGGATATTGCGTATTTAAATGGGGAAAAAGCACAGTTTTCTCTTTGTGAAAGTGCGATTGCTTATCAGGAACAAGATGATCATGTACTTGTTTATCACAATGCTAGTCATACGAAAAGTTTCTTTTGTTTTCGTGGTGTCACATTAGAACATGGTAGCATTCAACTATCTATGGCGGGAATTGTAGAAAATAATATGAAGCAATGTAAGTTAGAACAAGATGGAGAGATTATTGCGGTCAATGATCAAGTATCAGATATTCAAACGAATTATGTCACAGAAGAAGAAAAGACAGTTAAAGTAAGTTCTCATACAGCATTGAATCAAGGAGTGTATGATCGTTCAAAAATCAGACAATTTCTAACGGATAACATCAAATTTACAAAAGAATGTCAACAGGTATTTGAAAAAGAATTAGAAAGATTGGAGGTGCCATATGAATCGTGAGGATTTTCCTATATTACAAAGTGATTTGATTTATTTTGATAATGGAGCCACGACTTTAAAACCAACTTGTGTGATTGATGCCATTGTCGATTATTATAAAAATTATACAGCCAATGCAGAACGTGGTGATTATAAGAATAGTTTATTAGTAGATCAGAATATTGCCCTTACTAGAAAAGCAATACAGCAATTTATTAATGCGAAGTCAGAGCGTGAAATTGTCTTTACAGAAAATGCGACAGATTCTTTAAATCAGGTTATCTTTGGTTTTTTTAAACAACGATTGAAAAAGGGAGATCACGTTATTTTAACAAAATCAGAACATGCTTCTAATGTATTACCTTGGTTTGAACTAGAAGATGAGATTGGAATTCAGATCGATTATATTCCACTCGATGAGCATTTACATGTGACATTAGATCATGTAAAAGAAGTAGTAACTGAGAATACGAAAGTGATTAGTATTGCGGAAGTTACGAATGTGGTTGGTGATGTAAGACCAATGAAGGAAATCATTCAGTATGCACATGAACATGGTATTTATGTGTTAGTAGATGGGGCACAGAGTGCGCCGCATAAGAAAACGGATGTACAGGATATGGATGCTGATTTCTTTGTTTTTTCACTACATAAGATGTGTGGGCCAACGGGAGTCGGTATTTTATATGGAAAGATAGAGTTATTAAATGAGATGAAACCTTTAAAATATGGTGGAGGGATGAATGTTTCATTTACAAGTGATGGTTCGAAAGTATATAAAAATGTTCCTACTTTATTTGAAGCCGGTACCGTTCAAATTGCAGGGATTATCGCATCTCGATTTGCAATTGAATATTTAGAAAAAATTGGTATGAATCATATTCATGATTATGAAATGCAGTTAAAAGAATATGCTTTAAATCGATTACGCGAAGTACCTGGTATTCAGATTTATAACCCAGATACAGATAGTGCCATTATTTCATTTAATATTGATGGTATTTTTGCCCAAGATTTAGCTGTTTATCTCGATCATTATCACATCTGTGTTAGAGCAGGGAGTCATTGTGCTAAGATATTGATTGATGAGATTGGTATTAAAAATACTTGTCGTATGAGTCTTTATTTTTATAATACCAAAGAAGAAATTGATCGTATGATAGAAGTATTAAAAAATCCGAATATATTAGAAGAAAGTCTCAATTTTATAAGTGTCAACTAAGACACTTTTTTCTTTCTAGATACATAAATTTATGGTACAATGAAAGTATCATAAGAGGGTGTTAAGATGAGAGAATATGCTCCTAAGATAGGAATATTTCTTCTATTTGTCATTGTATTGATTGTTTTTCCTATTTATTGGTTTTCAAAAGGAGAAAAATATGATTATACATTTCAAAAAGATGAAATGAGGGTTGAATTATTAGATAGTGGATTGTTGGAAGTAAATGAAAATATTGTTGTTCAACCACATACGATGATCTCTTCTATTGAGAAAGATTTCTTTCCTATTAGTTTAGAAGAAAATAGAAGATATAATTGTTATGATTGTCTGCGTGATGTAAAAGTATATGTCGATGGCGTTGAAAGTTCTGTTGAAATGATCAGTGATGCACGGGAAGATAAAAATGCGAGAACGATTATGTTTGATCCTACAACGAGAAAGTTTACGATGAAATTATCTTATACAATTGATAGTAGAGCTGTAAAACGTTATACTACTTTAGCAGCTTTTGGTTTAAATATTCAACCACGTAATACCAATATTGAAAAATTAAAGATTACGTTACAAATACCACAGTCAGGAATAGATAAATACTATATCAAAGATAATACAACGGGAAATTCTATTGACCTTAAAAAAATAGATGATAGAACTTATCAAATGACCCAGAAGGATTTAAAAAGTAGCACCCAGACCAATTTTATTGTAGCAACTGATACCAAAGTGTTAGATCATACAAATATTTTAAAAGAAAAAGCAGATCGTGATATATTAAACTTTAATTATGATCAAAAAACAAGAGATAGGATTGAATTTGAAAATAAAAATAGGAACAATTTACCACTTCTATATTTTATTATTTTTAGTACTATGATTTATATATTTTTAAAAATCATTCGCCATAAACGAAATTATGTAAAGAAAATGAAAGATAATTTAATTGTTCCATATAGTCAAACAGATATTAAAGTATTACCACCACTTGCTTCTAAAATGATTAGTGGTAAAAGTAAAGATTTTGCGCTTTCTTTAATTTTAACGTTACAGGAAAGAGGAGATATTGGAATTCGTTCTGATGGTACGATTATTTATTTAAATGATCAGCATTTAAGTAGTTATGAATATCAGTTCTTAAAAGTATTATTTCAAAAAGAAGAATTTCAAAAAGGGGATGCTATGACCATTCCAGAACTAGCTCGTAAAGTTCATCAAAATTTAGATACTGAAACATGTTTTAAACAAGATTTTGGAATTGCACGTGATTTAGCGACCGATGCGCTTTATAAAAATCGTATTTATGATAAAAGTTTAGGGAATTTTATGAATGCTTTTGAGAAGTATGCTTTTGTAAATATGGTTGCTGCTATTTTCTTGATGATTGGATATTTAGTGGGATGGATACAACCGGAAAAAGAAAGTATTACGGGAATTATTATGGTAATATTTACGATTGCTATGATCTTTTTACTCATTCCTTTTGATTTACATACTGTTTGGAAATATGTGGATTGTCGTTTAAAGAAGGGATTACGAATTGCTTATTTTGTGTTGCAATTGATATTACTCGTTCCTGTTGTTGGATATGTGATGACGACCAAAGAATGCTATTTATTACTTGTGATTATATTTGCTTTTATTCATTTCTTATTATTTAAGTTTTATGATGAAGAATTATTGACAAAATATGGAAGAATGGAATATTTAAGATTATCTGGATTAAGACATTTTTGTAAACATTATTATGATTATGAAGCACAGATATTTGAAAGTCATCCATACTTCAAATATTATTTAAAATACATTGTTGCTTTTGGTGATTTAGATACGGTTTTACCAAATCAAAATGGAGTTTTAAAGTTATTGGAAAAACAATTAGATTCTCTATTTTAAAGAAAAGCCAACTGGCTTTTTTTGATGTAAAGTAACTTGTTTCAAGGGGAAATTGTATGCTATAATGAAAAAGATAAAGGAAGTGTAAGAATGGCAAAACGTAAGAAAAGAAAAGACGATAAGAAAAAGACAACTGGTTATCATGTTGAGTTAATTGGAATATTACTCATTTTAATTGCCATTTTAGGAGCAGGTAGTAAAGGGGGCTTTGGTCCAGTTGGAAGATTGATTGGGGCATTTGCTGCTTTCTTAGTAGGTGCTTGGTATAATCTTTTATTAGTGGCAGTATTTGTAGTTGGTGTATATATGATGGTGAAAAGAGAAAGACCCAATTATTTTACATCGAAACTAGTAGGTTTATATGTATTTTGTATTGGTATTTTAGTTTTTTCTCATTTGAGTTATATTACGAAAAATGATTTACAAGGATTTGATATTTTAAAAGAAACTGTGTTAAATTTTATGGCTTCTACGAAGAGTATGACGAATATTCAAGGAGGAGGTTTAATAGGGGCACTTGTGTCAATTTTGTTTGTAATACTTTTTGATATTGCTGGTACAAAGATTGTCGCATGGGCTTTAATTATTTGTGGGATTGTATTATTTACAGGTGTTAGTATTGCTGATATGATAAAAGCAATTAAAACAAAATTAGAAAAGACAAATGAAGCTCGTTTAGAACGTAAAAAAGAGCGTAGAGAAGAACGTGAAAAAGAAAGAAAAGAGGCTTTAGAGAAACAAGAAGAAGAGGTAGAACCATCTGTTACAGTAGCAGAGGAATCTAATCTTCGTATTGATGAAGAAACAGGCGAAATATTGGGAGAAAATCTCCATCCATTAAATGGAGATCAACCAATTGTGCAGGAAGTAAAAGAAGATACAAAACCAAAGCCATATGTTTTTCCTCCACTTAGTTTACTAGCAAAACCAAAACCAGTAAATCAAAAGGGAAATGAAATGGCAGTAGAGGATAATAAGAAAATATTAAATCAAGTATTGACAGATTTTGGAATTGAAGGACATATTGTAAATGCCAATATTGGACCAACTGTAACACAATATGAACTAGATGTAAAAGCAGGTACGAAAGTAAGTAAGATACTTGGAATTCACCGTGAACTTGCGCTAGCACTTGCAGTCAAAGATGTCAAAATAGAAGCTCCGATTCCAGGAAAACGAACAATTGGAATTGAAGTACCAAATAAAGTAACAACGATGGTAACAGTAAGAGAAATATTAGAGAAAGTTCCACCGAAATTAAAAGATAGTAAGTTACTTGTAACATTGGGAAAGAATGTTATGGGAGCTCCAGTTTTTTGTGAAATTAATAAAACACCTCACTTATTAGTAGCAGGAGCAACTGGTAGTGGTAAATCTGTTTGTATTAATAGTATTTTAATTTCTATTTTAATGCGTACTAAACCAGAGGAAGTAAAGTTAGTATTAGTAGATCCTAAGAAAGTAGAACTTTCTATGTATAATGGAGTACCACATTTACTAGCTCCAGTGGTAACAGATCCAAAGAAAGCAAATATTGCTCTTAAGAAAATTGTTGTTGAAATGGAACGTCGTTATGAAGTGTTTAGTGATAGTGGAACAAAGAATATTACAAGTTATAACAATTATATTGATAAATATAATGAGAATAGACCAAAAGAAGAGCAGAAGAATAAATTACCATTTATTGTAGTAATTATCGATGAGTTAGCAGATTTGATGTTAGTTGCAGCCAAAGAAGTAGAAGATTCTATTATGCGTATTACCCAAATGGCACGTGCTGCAGGAATTCATTTAATTGTCGCAACCCAAAGACCATCTACGGATGTTATTACTGGAGTTGTAAAGGCTAATATTCCATCACGTATTAGTTTTGCTGTATCTAGTCAAATTGACTCTCGTACCATTCTAGATCAGGGGGGAGCAGAAAAACTACTGGGAAAAGGAGATATGTTATTCTTACCACAAGGAGAATCTAGTCCAATCCGTGTGCAAGGAACCTTTATTGATGAAGATGAAATAAAACGTGTTGTTGATCATGTCATCAAACAACAAATTGCGAAATATGATAATAGTTTAACGATGGACGATGAAGAATTACATGCAACAACAATGGTAGAAGAAAAAGATGATTATGATGAACCACTTTATAATGAGATTGTTGACTTTGTCATTCAAGGGGGAAAAGCCAGTGCTTCACTTCTACAAAGAAGATTCCGTCTAGGATATAATCGTGCTGCTAGAGCAATGGATCTTTTAGAAGAAAGAGGAATTGTAGGACCTCCAAATGGTTCAAAACCAAGAGAAGTACTTGTGAAAAAAGATGCAAACGAAGACGAATAGACTTGATTTTTCTTCGTTTTTTGTTTATTGTATTCATGAATAGACATGTTTCTATCAGAAAGCAAATA
>CASEIJ010000056.1 GCA_949288035.1 uncultured Mycoplasmatota bacterium | reverse complement strand
TCATCTTCCTTTCTAGTTGTAAATACTTGCGTAGGAGGATCTAGGAAATGACCACGAGAAAAAGTTGTTTCCACTACGAAAACAACTTTTTTTATGTGAAAAGACTTAGCAAGACCTTGAATTATAAGGGTTAAAGTACTACCCCCCCCCATGGTAGCTTATAGTTAACTTGAATCTCGTTCATTTACTACACCTCTCGATTCTTTTACTGTCTACATTTTATCACATTTTTATAGTAATTGAAAAGGAAAAAAGTAATACAATTTGTATTACTGTAATGGTTCTATTACCACAACACTACGATGTTGTAAATTTAATTTACTCATATATTGATAAAACTCATCTTGATTTAAAGCTCGTATTTCAGATAAAGCATCTTCTTTTATTTTGCCATAATATAAATAATCATACATAATTTGTTGATTCATGTCATATAAGTCATCACTCTGAAATATATAATTACTAATCATAACGCGTTTCATACGTTTTAATTCATCTTCTGATAAAGTTAATTGTTCCAATTTTTTATTAAAATGTTGTAATAACTCTTCATAACGAGGTGTATCAACCATGCAATTGATAAAAAAGAAGTTTTCTACTCTTTCTTTAGAATAATTGATTCCTCGAGTTAAAATACCTTTTTGAATCATTTCTTCTTTAAAATCAGAAGTAGCTCCAAAATTTACCCAAAAAGCAAAATTTAAGTAATAAGATATTTTTTCTTTTTCTTCTTCTGAAAATTGACTTACATCTACTTTAATACCAATACATATTTTAGGAATAGACACAGCCATTTGAATTTTTTCAAATTCTTTATATACTGTTACGGGTTCTTTATATTTTTTTATGTGTAATGGTAATTCTATTTTCTCAAAGGTTTTATGTTCTTGATTATTTCTTACTAACTCTATCACTTCTTCTGGATTCACATTTCCTGTTATTACTAAAAACATATTCTCAGGATGATAAAAAGTATGATAGCAATCCATAATTTCTTCTCTTGTTGTATTAATGACATCTTCTACTCTACCTCCAATTGGATAACGAAAAGGTAGAACATGAAATGTATTCAAACAAATACGATCATACAATACAGAATCAGGACGATCTTGATACATTTTTAACTCTTCTGTAATAATTCCTTTTTCTTTTGTGACAGTTTCTTCGGTGATAGCCGGATCTTGTACATAATCAAGTAAAAAATTTAATCCTTCTTCAAAAAAGTTTGTTCCTGAGAAAACATAAGATGTTTTCTTTTTAGAAGTAAAAGCATTACAATCACATGAATGTTCATTATAAAATTTCATAGGATTATCACGATTGGTTTGAGAAAACATTTGATGTTCTAAAAAATGAGCAATACCAGCATGTACTTTACGAAATTTTGTTTTTCCTTTTGGTACAAATTCTACTACCGTAGAGTTAAATGATGTCGATAATGTTGCATATTTTCCATTTACTTTATCAAAAGGAATCACAAAAACATGTAATCCGTTTTTTAAAGTTTCTTGATAACAAGTTAAATCAAGTCCTTTTAATATCACTTTATTCATGTGTTTGGTCTCCTTCCAATAAATATACTGTATCCAAATGAATTTTACGAGCAAGTTTTACGACCATGTCCTTCGTTACTTTCTGAATTTTTTCTTTTTTCTCATCTATTAAATCCATATGACGACGGATATGAGAACTATATATTTGAATTAAACTATTTGGTGAATCATATACTTCATCTAAAGAATAATAATATAGTTGAATATAATTTTGAATATCTTGTTCATCAAACTTTCCCTTTTCCATTTCTTTCCATGTTTTTTTAATATATTCTACTGTTTTTTTAAAGTTTTTCGCATCGATTCCAGCGTGAATTAACATTAAATGTTCAAAGCCATAAATATTAGAATGAATGGTATAACATAATGAGTGTTTTTCACGAATGACACGAAATAATTTAGAATTTGATGATCCCCCTAAGATCTGTGTATAAATAGGTGCGACATAATCTCTTTCAAAAGGAGTTAATGGATCTATTTTAAATCCAATAACTAAATTACTTTGTTCTGCATATTTTTTCTCAACAATAGTACGAGAACGCTTTCTAATATTAGTAGCTTGTAATGATTGAAAAGTAAATGGTTTTTTTGTTGTTTTTATTTTTAAATTTTCTAAAAAATAATCTTTCATCCAAACAGGATCTACATCACCACAAATATAAATATCAATGGTATCTTTTTGTAATACTTCTAAATAGTATTGATATAATTCTTCATTGGTAATATGTTCTAAATCATCAATTGTCCCTAATGAAGAATATGCCAGTGGTGTATTTGGACACATAATTTCTGAAATTCTTCTTTCTGCTACATAACGATTATTTTCTTGGGCTTGTAAAATATTCTTTTTAATACGTTTTTTGACAAGATGAAATTGCTCTTCGTCAAACTTCCCATCTGTTACATTAGGTTCCATAATCATAGAGATAAAAAAGTCTAATGTTTCTTTTAACATACCAGACTCAGTATATTTCTCATTTAAAAAATCAGTTTGAAAACGTAATACTGCTTCATTAATATTCTTCATACTAGTACAACCAAATCCAGCTGCATATAACTCTTGTCGTTTCATACTCATAAATCGTTCTTTCGGATAAGCTTTTGTGGTACTCCCTAATAGAGCACATAAAACATTTCTTTTCGTAATTTCTTCTTTTTTTATCGTCCGATAAAAATTAACTTGTACACTCACTGTTTTAAAACGATTTGTTTGTATTACATGAATTTTAAATGGTAATAAATCATAATCATAATATTTCACAACATCTCACCTCTTTTTTATTGTACGTATTTTTATTTGTTTTAAACGGCTTTTATAATTGCTTTTAGTTTTTCTTTCTCTTCTTCACTTAAAAATGCGACATCGATTGCATTGCAATTAATTTTTTTAAAATCTTCTTGATTCCAATGAAAAGTATGCGCTAATTTCTCATATTCTTCACTTAAGGTAATATGAGATACAGTACGATTATCTGTATTAATAGAAAGTGAATATCCCATTTTATATAATTGTGCGATTGGATGCTTCTCATAAGATGAAACAGCTTTTGTCTGAATGTTACTCGTAGGACAAATTTCAAAATGAATTTTTTGTTGATCAGCTTCTTGTAATAAGAGCTCACTATTTACTACATGAATTCCATGACCAATTCTTTTTGCTTGAAATGAAAATGCTGCTTGTAAACTATTTATATTTCCACTTTCTCCAGCATGGATTGTAAATGGAATATGATATTGATTGATTTCTGAAAACAAGGAAGAAAATTGTTCTGTAGGATACTTCGCTTCATCTCCTGCTAGATCAAGTGGTAAATGATATTGTTGGGCAAGTTTAATAATCATCTGGTTTTGTTCTAAAGAAAAATGACGCATCATACACAATATTAAATTCATTTTTACGGGTGCCTTTGAAATACCTTCCAGTACTGCATCTATAACTTCCTGTGGTGTTAATCCTTTCTGAATATGTAATAAGGGACAAAAACGTACTTCAGCATATATCACTCCATCTTGTTTTAAATCTTCACCTAATTCCTTTGTAACTCTCGTTAAATTCTCTTTTGTCTGTAATAATGAAATGGGTAAATCAAATACTTGTAAATAATCTGTTAGACTATCACATGAGATAGGAGCTTCCATCTTTTCTTTCACAGTTTCTTCTTTTAATTGTAACAATTCACAAGCAGTTTGTATCCTCATAGAACCATCTAAGTGAAGATGGAGTTCCACTTTTGGAAATGTTTGATACATCATCATAACTTAGCACCTACTTCTAATGCTAGTTCAATCATTTTCGTAAGATTCTTTTCTCTTTCTTGTGGTGTTGTTTCTTCCCCTGTAATAAAATGATTAGATATCGTTAATAAACAAGCTGCCTGTTTATTTGTAATATTCGCATTATGAAATAGTGCGAAAGATTCCATCTCACAAGCAAGACAATGATGTTTCTCTGCCATTTGAAAACGATCATTTTGATTTTTATAAAAAACATCAGTACTGTAAACACGTCCTGTAACAAGTGGTTGATTCATTTGCTTTGCAACCTCTATAATTTTCTGATTTAACATTTGAGAGGCTCTAATTATATCCTGAGTACTTCCATTTTGTACTTGTGCATAACTAGAATCACTATAACTTTCTTCTACTAATAACACATCATATACATTTAAAGCAGTTTGATAACTACCAGCAGTTCCTATTCTTATAATATAATCGACATCATAAAAATGAAATAATTCATAAGAATAAATTCCAATACTAGGCATCCCCATTCCAGAAGCCATAACCGTTATTTTCTTTCCTTGAAATAATCCTGTATATGCATACATACCACGCACATTATTTACTAATTTCGCATTCTCTAAATATGTATCTGCAATAAACTTAGCTCTCATAGGATCTCCTGGCATAATCACAACTTTTGCAATCTCTTCTTTTTTCGCATTGATATGTGGCGTCATTCTATCACCTCATAGACATTATAACATGTATTTTTAAAAGAAAAAAGGAACAAAACAGTTCCTAATTATGTTTTAACAATGGTTTTAAGAATTGCCCTGTATAACTTTCTTTTACTGACGCTACCTCTTCTGGTGTTCCTGTTGCGACAATTGTTCCACCTTGATCTCCACCTTCAGGTCCGAGATCAATCATATAATCAGCTACTTTAATTACATCTAAATTATGTTCAATAACAAGTACTGTATCTCCATTATCCACAATTCGATTTAAAATCACTAATAATTTTTTTATATCATCCGTATGTAATCCTGTTGTAGGTTCATCTAATATAAATAAACTCTTTCCTGTCGGTTTTTTTTGTAATTCTTTGGCTAACTTAATACGTGCAGCTTCTCCACCTGATAAAGTCGGAGCACTTTGTCCTAGTTTCATATATCCC
Source organism: uncultured Mycoplasmatota bacterium (assembly GCA_949288035.1). Classification (GTDB taxonomy): domain Bacteria; phylum Bacillota_I; class Bacilli_A; order RF39; family UBA660; genus UMGS2016. The sequence goes on along the minus strand of CASEIJ010000056.1, from coordinate 4,898 downwards.
AATCCAACATCAATTAACATTTGTAATTTTGTTTTTATCTTTGGAATATTTTCAAAAAATTCATAAGCCTCTTCTACTCTCATGTCTAATACATCATATATATTTTTTCCTTTATATTTAATTTCCAAAGTTTCACGGTTATAACGTGTTCCGCCACAGACTTCACAAGGAACATATACATCCGGTAAAAAGTGCATCTCAATTTTCTTAACACCATCACCCCAACAAGCTTCACATCGACCACCTTTGACATTAAATGAGAATCTTCCTTTATCATAACCACGCATTTTCGCTTCTTTGGTTTCAGCAAATACTTCTCTTATATCATCAAAAACCCCTGTATAAGTAGCAGGATTAGAACGAGGTGTTCTCCCAATTGGAGCTTGTGAGATATCAATGACTTTATCAATATTTTCCAATCCCTTTACTGATTTATATTTACCTGGTTTTTCTTTTGATTTATAAACTGAATTCATAACAATTTTATATAAAATTTCATTTACTAAAGTACTTTTTCCACTACCTGATACTCCAGTCACACAAATGAATTTTCCAAGTGGAAATTTCACATTGATATTTTTTAAGTTATTTTCTTTTGCTCCTTTAATTTCCAAATATTTTTTATTTCCTTTTCTTCTTTTTTCAGGAACAGGAATACATAATTCTCCTGTTAAATATTTACCAGTTAAACTATGTGGATTTCTCATCACTTCTTCTGGTGTTCCTTGTGCTACAACCTCACCACCATGAGAACCTGCTTTTGGCCCAATATCCACTAAATAATCAGCAGCTAACATCGTATCCGTATCGTGTTCGACAACAATTAATGTATTACCTAAATCACGCATTTCTAAAAGAGATTGAATTAATCGTTGATTATCTCTTTGATGTAACCCAATACTAGGTTCATCTAACACATATAATACACCTGTTAATTGTGAACCAATTTGCGTAGCTAAACGAATTCTCTGTGCTTCTCCACCACTTAAAGTTCCAGCACTACGTGAAAGCGTTAAATACTCTAATCCAACATTAATTAAAAAACTTAATCTAGAAGATATTTCTTTTAAAATTAAACGTGAAATTTCTTCTTGTTCTTTTGTTAATTTTAAATTTTGTAAAAAAGTATTTAAATCACGAATACTAAGTTCTGTTAATTCATAGATATTTTTACCACCTATTAAAACAGATAATACTGCATCATTTAAACGAGCTCCATGACATTTCGGACAAGGTAATTCAGTCATGTATTGTTCAATCCAATCACGAATCCAACCGGATTTTGTTTCAACATAACGTCTTTCTAAATTGGTAATAATTCCTTCAAAATAGTCTGTTACTCTTCTTGTGTTCCCATTTTTCGCAACATAATGAAATTCTATTTTTTCTTTACTACCATAAAGAATAATATCCATTTCTTTTTTACTCAAGTCTTTTACTGGAACATCCATATCAATCCCATAATAACGACAAGTAGTTTCTAAGTTAGTATAATATAAATTTGTTTTATCGCTGACATTTAAAGTTGCAATTGCTCCTTGATTTAAAGATAAATCACGATTTGGAATGACTAAATCAACATCTAATTTATACTTAATTCCAAGACCTTTACATTCTTCACAAGCTCCATACGGAGCATTAAAAGAAAACATACGTGGTTCTAATTCTGGTAAAGAAAAATCACAATCTGGACAAGCATATTTTTCACTCATGACAATTTCTTCGCCACCGATCACATCAATGACTACTTTACCATGCGCTAATTTTGTAGCCGTTTCAATCGATTCATATAAACGACTACGAATTCCCTCTTTCATAATTAAACGATCGACAATCACATCAATATTATGCTTCTTATTCTTTTCTAAATCAATCCCATCTTCAATGGTATACTCTTCTCCATCAATACGAAGACGGGTATATCCATCTCTTTGTAATTTTTCAATTAAATCCTTCTGGGTTCCTTTTTCACCATGAACAACTGGCGCTAAAACACGAATCTTTGTCCTATCTTCTAATTTTAATATTTGATTTGTCATTTCTTCAATACTTTGACTACTAATCGGACGATGATGAACTGGACAATATGGTACTCCAATACGTGCATATAAAAGTCTTAAGTAATCATATATTTCTGTTACAGTCCCAACCGTACTACGAGGATTTTTATTAGTCGTCTTTTGATCAATACTAATCGATGGACTAAGCCCCTCAATACTGTCTACGTCAGGCTTTTCACTACCACCTAAAAATTGTCTGGCATAAGCACTTAAACTTTCCACATAACGACGTTGTCCTTCCGCATAAATCGTATCAAAAGCAAGACTACTCTTTCCACTTCCCGATACCCCTGTCATAACAATTAATTGATTCTTTGGGAGTTCTATATTAATATTCTTTAAATTATTCTCTCTAGCACCTTTTACAATAATTTTATCCATACATTCACCTTCTCATTTGTCAATTGTTATTATACCATTTTCATTCAAATTTAAAACATATTTCATAACATTTATAGTATAGCAAACAAACGTTTGCAAAGCAAGAAAAAAATGAGTTTCCCCATTTTACAACTTTAATTTCTTAATCATACCCAAATCATCAGAATATAATTTATTTCCATCTAATTGTTGATCTACACTTCCAAGATACAATTGTTTACATATTTCCATTTGTAATTCTTTCACATATTCTTTTAATTCCTTTAATTGATTTACATTTTGAATCACAGGAATTGCTAAACTAAGTGCATCATCAAATCTAATTTGTTTTAATGCATCAAATTGTAAATCAAGATATTGGACTAATTCTTCCATTTCCTTAAAATCATGTTCGATTAATTCATGAATACATGTTAATAACATAAATATTTCTCTTTTATTTTTTTCAATAATCGTATGAAGATACTCTAATAAATCAATTTTACTTTTACAATATTCATAATAAACAGTATTTTGAAAACTACGTCTTGTAAGTGGAATATCTTCTTTTGTCCAATCATCTAAAATCTCAATCTTTTTTAGTGGTATAAAATTATGAGAAAATTCTGGTGTTATCATTTCAATATTTCTATTTAATTCATTTTCATAATCTTTTTTACGTAAAGTAACTTGTACACCTTTTACAAATTCTTTTATTTCTTCTTCATTCATACTTAATTCTTCTTGAATCATTTGCATAACATAATTCACAGGTACATAATATTCTTTTTTCATAATATCCTCCAAACGCTAATACGACTATTATACCACAAAATTTAAAATCCATAAAAAAACGAACTATTTCTAGTTCGAACTAATTTCTAAAATGGTGCTCGTGGCCGGACTCGAACCGGCATGGTACAAGTACCAATGGATTTTGAGTCCATCGCGTCTACCAATTTCACCACACGAGCAAATAACAAATATATTATAACAAAGTTTATTTCACATTTCAATTATTTTTAACAAGATTGAAAAAGAGCATCAATTAGATGCCTCTTTTTCAGTTTTTGCTTGTTTTATTATTTTTAAATTATTTTTAAGTCGCTCATCGTTTGGATTCATAGAGACGGCAATCATTGCATTTTGATATGATCTACTATAATCTTTTAAATAGTAATAACTTACTGCTAATAAATCATATGGCGTTTCATTATAACTAAATGGTTCATTAATATATGATTTAGGATGTTCTAAAATTTGTAATGCCTTCGTCACATATTCAATCACAGATTGATAATCTTCTAATTGGTAACATAATAATGCCATTTCTATATAAGGATCTCTTAAATATGGAGCCTCTGCAATGGCTTTTTCTAACCACATTTTCGCTTCATCAAAGCGTTTTAAATGAATATAACTACGCGCAATAAATCTCATGGAAGCACATCGTTCATCTTTCCAAGTAGCTCTTTTTAAATGTAAATGACGAATTAAAGTATCAATACATTCATTCCATTTTTCATAATACATATATTCTCTTCCTAAATAATGCATATTACGATCATCTTCAGGATCTTCCTTGACAGATAATTCTAATAATGGTAAGTAACTACTTCTTGATTTTTCACGATCAGGGTAATGGTTTAAAGTGATTTCATCTGTTACAGCCTTCTTCTCTTCTCCCAATTGATAAGAAAGAATTTCATGAACTGGATGTGTCCATCTATATCCTTTTCTAACATGAATTTTTTCAATATAAAAATTGACTAATGGTTTATTATTTTCATCTAAACTCCAATTATAGTTATATTGCAAACGTGTAATAGAAGGATCCCATATCATTTCTAATGTTTTTCTCCATCCTGGTTCAAAAACTTCATCTAAATCTGTACAAACACAAATATCAATATCTTCTGGTAATAAATCTAGAGAAGCATTTCTAGCGACATCAAAACGCCATGGTTTGATTTCTTTTGTAACAACATGAACACCACGTTTTTTTAATTTTTCAGCAGTATGATCTTCAGAACCAGTATCTAATACATAAATCATATCTGCTTCTTGCATTGAATCAACCCATCGATCCACAAATTTTTCTTCATTTTTACTAATTGCATAAACAGCTACTTTATATTTATTCATGAAAATATCTCCATTATGGGCCTGTTGGACCTGTAGGTCCCGTTGCTCCAGTTGGTCCAGTTGGGCCTGTTGCTCCTGCCGGTCCGGTTGGTCCCGTTGCTCCTGATACTCCTGTTGGACCTGTTGCTCCTGCTGGACCAGTTGGACCTGTTACTCCTGTTGCTCCAGTTGGTCCCGTTGCTCCTGATACTCCGGTTGGTCCTGTTGCTCCTGCTGGACCAGTTGGGCCTGTTACTCCTGTTGCTCCAGTTGGTCCCGTTGCTCCTGATACTCCGGTTGGTCCTGTTGCTCCTGCTGGACCAGTTGGGCCTGTTACTCCTGTTGCTCCAGTTG
>CASEIJ010000055.1 GCA_949288035.1 uncultured Mycoplasmatota bacterium | reverse complement strand
AAAGCTGGGCTTTCCCGTAATGATTTAGGCGATAAGGTCTTTTACGGAGAACGTCATATCGCAGATATTGAGAATATAGGGAAACACCCCAGCTTCCAGTTATTTCATGATTTAGTGACCATGTTCCATATTTCTGTTGACGAATATTTCTATCCGCAGGAGAAAGCAGAAAAATCTACAATCCGCAGACAGATAGACGTATCGCTTGATGAACTGACAGATGAAGAACTCAAAATCATTCAAGGAACAATCGACGGTATCATGAAATACAAGGGGACGGGAAGCAAATAGGCTTCTCGTTTTCTTTTTCCTCGCATAAGCTATCCTGCTGATCTGCTCCGCAGGAAACAGGATTTAATGAAAAGAGCCAATAATCTGTAAGAGTAATTCTTACAAACTATTGGCTCTGCGTCTTAGCGTCTGGCTCTTTAATAGCTTTTAAAATCCCGTGTTTCACATTAACTATTGTTTCATTCCTACATTTTGGACAGAATAACGGAAAGTTCACTAATTCTGTATTTTTCAATATCCTTGTTCGTGTCTTATTTCCACATATCGGACATAATATCCATGATTGTTTATTTACCACATAATCACCCTCTTTATAATAAAGTATAGGTATTTCGAATACTATCAACTCTTTTAGTCATAATTTTTCTACCGACATTGCGATATAAAAATTCTTTAATCTTTGACATATCTTGTGAATGAACAGAAAAAAATTCATCTGGTGAATTAAAAATACCGTAATCATATACAATTGCTTCTTTTTGGATATATGTGTGTTTACCTGTCCAATCAACTTTTACTTTTTGTAAATCTTTTACTGCGATAGCATAACCCTTAAACAAACCAATATGAGATGAAAATTTTTTTCGTACAGCACCTATATACTTTTTATCAATTATAACTCCCTCTAATATAATCCATTCATTTTTAAACCACACTTCCACCCAAGTGTGTAAAATTTGTGCTGGCGTGAACCAGGAGATTACTTTAGGTATAGCCCCATTTTGAAAGTCTTTTGATACATTAAAAGCATGTAATCTACAAGGAACGTTAACGGAACGCAATAGCGCCATTAAAAGAGTTGCTTTAGTGTTGCACTGACCAAAACCGTCGTGTAAAACTTGTACGGCATTTAATGTATCTGAAGAATTGTACCCAAATAAAATATCATTTTGGACAAATTCATAAATACTCTTTATTTTGTTATATTCAGTTAAATTTGACCAATGTTTTTTTACTACCAGTTTTTGTATTTCTTGAGAACGAAAATTTAACATTTCAGTAACTTCTAAGTATTCTTTCAGCATAACAAAGCTCCTTTCATTTTGTAGCTTTATTATATTCTAAGATTTCTTAATATACTTTCAAAAATTCGCTATTTTTTAAAGATGATGAAACAGGCATACCCATCATTCTTTTGACTGTACTTGCAAAATGGGAAGGGCTGTCAAATCCAGCTATCATACTGGATTGTGTAACATTTTTCCCAGAAAACAATTCAATAAATGCAAGTTCCATTTGATGTAATAATATATAGCTCTTTAGAGGTATTCCAGTTTGTTCTTTAAACAAGTGTGATAACCTACTAGAAGATATAGCTACTGTATCTGCCAAATCAGTAATACTAGGACTATCGTATTCACAGCTATTTAAGATTTGAAATACCTTAATAATTCTTTCATCAAATTTTTTAGCATTGGTAGATATCTCTAAACAATCCTTTATCAACTGTTCAAATTTTTTGTATTGTTCTTTATTTGAATGATAGAGTAAGTTTTTTCCTTGTTGAAGCAATCTCAAATCGTTAACCGAATTACAAACAAAATATTTTTTGTCACCGATTAAATCCATAAGTTTCTGAGCATATACGGAAGTAGGGTCAATAAGCGAAGAATAGTATATTTTGTTATTTGTAGAAAAAGCATGAGGAACATTTCTATCTATAACGATAAATTTGCAGTTGATTGATTTATTATTTATCTTTATATCAACCATATCTTCAATCCCGATAAAAATCTGCAACATATAATGACTATGTATTTCCGCATTTATATGATTTGTAATCATACTTATTCTGTCAGTATCCCAGAATATTTTATTTATAGTATCCACCGTATCAACTCCATATTTTAAATGTTTTTTTTGGTAATTATATAGATGTATTCCTCTGGCGTGGGTATCTTGTTTCCAAAGTATTTTTTGAACTTAGCTTGTACTTCTGGATCTGTACTGTTCATAGCTTCGTCAATGGTAGCCTGTATTTCTGCCCTTAGTTCCGATACAGGGACACCGCTTGCCTTTGCACCAGCTTTTAAGATTTTTTTCATATCTCGTTTTTTTAATATAATCATTATTTTTCCTCCATTTGTTTTAAGAATTCCATGTTTTCATGTATTTAATATTTTCCTTATGCAAAGAAATAACGAATACTATTTCAATTAAAATCATCAGAAAGATTAGTATTTGAACGTCATAAATCATGCCAACGATAAATGAAACAACAGGTATCAATAGTGCAAATATTAGATATACTTTCGACTTATAGAGCCAACTATATGGTAATAAATGTCCTCCAAAGATAATAGCAACAATCATCAACATTTTTTCCGGAACAGCAGAAAAAACCCACATAGCAATCAACAGATACAATAATTGATTTACCGTAAAAAGTATTCCTAATATAGTTAACGGGTTTTCTTTATTTTGAAAATCTATCTTCAATAATTTTGCAATAATATAAGCTAATGGAAGAAGTAAAGCAAAGCAGAAGAAGCAAACTAAATTTTCTTTCTTGCATTCAAACCCTAAATTTTGAACAAGTAAAATCAGTCCCCATATCAATACAGAAGCCAAGATAAAATGTATTCCTCTTTTTTGTGAGGAAATACTATTATCTCTCAATTCATCTAAGGCTTTAGAATATTTTTCTATTTCCATAAAATATTTCTCCTAACTTTTTTTAAAATTCCTTTTTCTGTACTTTTTTTGAAAGTAGATAAGAACCAGTTATAGCCAAAAAAGATAAAACAAAAATCATCAAAAGAAAGACTAATATATTGGAATTGAAATAATTAACAACACTTATAATATGTTGATAAAAGTTTTGATTGTTCATAAAATAATTCAAGAGTGGAATACCAATGGCAAAACATACGATATATGGAAGTATCGCCATAATACTTGCCTTTGTATATTCAAACTTGAAATAGAATGGATACTGAATACTAATGAACAATACTGCTATAAGTATTGATAAGGCTAAAAACTGTATGCCATATATCCAATCAATACGTCCGCTGGTAATAATAGAGAGAATTATAAAAATAACAAAAGACAAAATAGCAGTAATTCCAATGGCAATAAGCGAAAATAAATATCTACTTAAAATACTCGCTGATTGTTTTACTGGTAATGTTCCATAAAGTTTATGAAAATTACTTTTTTCCGTAATCGCAAAAACAATATTTAACATAAAGACCATAAAAGTTAATGTTACCATAATACTCATACCTAAATCAGCAACAATTCCTAGCACAATAGGAACAAGAAGAAAAGGTAATATAACTTTTTTTAAAGGTTTCATAGCATAAAAATCTAGTTTAATTAAATGTTTAATCATCATTACACCTCTTTGTCTATATGAATTAAAATTTCATCAACAGTTGCATTCTCCGTAACAATTCGATTAGAAGTATATTTTATATCCTGCACATCTAATAATGCCGAGAAACCAGTGTTTCCTTTTTGTATTCCAATCAACCGTTTTTCTAAGTCTGGTGTTAAATCTTCAATGCCACCTTTTGCAATGCAATATTTCTCAAAGAGTTCATCTTTCAATCCGGTATAAAATATTTTTCCGTTGTTCATAATTGTAAGATAATCTGCAATCTTATCTAAATCTGATGTGATATGTGTAGAAAAAAGAATGCTGTTATTTTCGTTTTCAATATATTCTAAAAGAATATCCAATAATTCATCACGGGCAACAGGGTCTAACCCACTGGTAGGTTCATCTAAAATTAGAAGTTTTGCTTGATGAGATAAAGCAACTGCTAAACTTAATTTTAATTTCATTCCTTTAGAGAAATCTCTTATTTTTTTATTTCTATTAAGATGAAATCTTTCTATATTAGACTGAAACTTTGCAGTGTTCCATTTATCATAAAATGGAGAAATAGCTTTTTCCACATCATCTATTTTCCAATCTTCAACAAAGAGCAAATCATCAAAAACGACTGCTATATCCTGTTTAAAATCATATCTATTTGAAATGTCATTGCCAAAAACTTTAATCAGCCCACTTTCTTTTTGTAAAAGATTAAGAATGAGTTTAATTGTAGTTGTTTTCCCAGCCCCATTTTTTCCAACAAGCCCCATGATAAAACCTGTTGGTAGACTAAAAGAAATATCATCTAATCCAAAATCAGTAAATGTCTTTTTTAAACTATGGATTTCTAAAGCATTATTGTTCATTTTTTAAGTCCTCCATTAAAATTTTAATAATATCAAGAAGTTCTTCGTCTGTTTTTTTTAAAATTTTTGCATTTTTCCATATTTCAGCAAAATGTATTTCTATCTCAGACATTAGTTTATCCTCTAAAATATTTTGATTTAATTCTTTTACAAAACAACCTTTTCCTTGAACAATCATAATGTATCCATCATTTTCCAAATCAGTATAAGCTCTTGTTGTTGTGATTACACTTACTTTTAAATCTCTTGACAACTGTCTGATAGAGGGCAAAACTTCTCCTGAACCTATCTTTCCAGAAAGTATTTCTTCCTTTATCTGTTCATATATTTGTTGATAAATTGGAATATCTGATAAATTTTGGATAATGATTTTCATGCTATCTCCTCCAATACATTATACTGTTATTATTCACTATAAACAGTATAATCAATTTTCGAAAGACTGTCAAGTTAATTAAAGAGGCTTGAGAAGCATACAAAGTACGTAGTAGACAAGCCTCTTTT
>CASEIJ010000054.1 GCA_949288035.1 uncultured Mycoplasmatota bacterium | reverse complement strand
TCTGCTTTTCTTTTTTCTTCTAATTGTAAGTTTTCTCTTTCTTTATTTACAATTTGTTCTGGAGCATGACTTACATACCCCTGATTAGAAAGTAATTTCTTTCTTCTTTCAATGGATTGATTTAAAGAAGTTAGTTCTTTTTCTAATTTTTCTTTTAGTTCTTGTTGATTCTTTGATTGATCAAACTGATAAGCAATCTTATAATGATCATAATTACTATGAATCATTGTTTTTTCCATATCACTTGTTAACTCTGTTGTTTCGTTTTGTACTTTTAATAATTTAAATACTAATTCTTTTTCTTTTCCATCATAATATACCATCGCATCTTTTGGTACTTTTTGTTCTAGTTTATAAGTTCTAACACGAGTAATAAAATCAATCATTTCTTCCATATCTTTTGTTTCTGATTCAAATACATATTCTTTCTCATACAATGGATATTGACTTATCATAATAGATTCTTCGTGCATTGGAAGCATTTGATAAATTTCTTCTGTTACATATGGCATAAATGGATGTAACATCTTAAGAATACAAGTTAGAACTTTTACCAATACTGTTTTGGTTGTGTTGTTGATAGAACCTTTCGTAAGTTCGATGTACCAATCACAGAAATCATCCCAGATAAAACGATATAGTTCTGTACCTACTACATGAAATTCATATTGATCCATATGTTTACGAACAGTTTGGATTGTTTGTTCTAACTTCGTTAAAATCCATTTATCAGAGATGGATAAATCATCCATCGTTTGATCTTCTTCTTTAAACTCTCCTAAATTCATTAATACATAACGAGAAGCATTCCAAAGTTTATTAATAAAATTCCAAGTAGAAGCAACCTTCTCTTCATCATAACGTAAATCCATACCAGGAGCTGTTGCGGTAGATAAGAAATAACGTAATGCATCGGCCCCATACTTTTCAATAACATCCATCGGATCGACACCATTTCCAAGAGATTTACTCATCTTTCTTCCCTCTTTATCACGAATTAGTCCATGAATCAAACAATCTTTAAATGGTCTTTGCCCAGTAAATTCTAATCCTTGGAATGTCATACGATTTACCCAGAATGGAATAATATCATATCCTGTCACTAATACATTATTTGGATAATATCTCTTTAAAAGATCGGTATCCTCAGGCCATCCAAGTGTTGAAAATGGCCATAGTGCACTCGAGAACCATGTGTCTAGTACATCGGGATCTTGTACCCAGCCTTCTTCTTTTGGTGCTTCATATCCAACGTAAACTTCGTCTCCTTTATACCAAGCTGGAATACGGTGTCCCCACCATAATTGACGAGAGATACACCAATCGTATGTGATTTCCATCCAGTGATTCATGATTTTTTCAAATCTTTCAGGAACAAAGTTTACTTTTGTTTTTTTATTTTTTTGATTTTTTAATACCGCATCAGCAAGGGGACGCATTTTTACAAACCATTGTTTTGATAAGTATGGTTCTACCATAACATCTGTTCTTTCACTATGTCCAACAGAGTGAGTAATTTTTTCAATAGAAATTAATAATCCTGCTTCTTCTAGATCTTTTACAAGTGCTTCACGACAAGCAAAACGATCCATACCACAATATTTTCCTGCATGTTCATTCATGGTTGCATCTGGATTCATAACAATAATACGTTCTAGATTATGACGATTTCCAACTTCAAAATCGTTTGGATCATGGGCAGGTGTAATTTTAACAACACCTGTTCCAAATTCCATATCTGCATGTTCATCCGCAACAATTGGAATTAATTTATTGACAATTGGTAAGATAACATTTTTACCAATATATTTTTTATATCTTTCGTCTTCAGGGTTTACTGCAACGGCAGTATCACCAAATAATGTTTCAGGACGTGTAGTTGCAACTTCTAAATATTCATCAGTACCTTCAATCATATATTTAATATGATAGAAAGCCCCCTCTACATCTTTATAGATAACTTCCTCATTAGAAAGAGCTGTCATGGCTTTTGGATCCCAGTTAATAATACGTTCGCCACGATAGATAAGACCTTTATTATATAGTGTAACAAAAACATGTTTAACAGCATGACTAAGTCCTTCATCTAACGTAAAACGTTCTTTTGTATAATCTAAACTAAGACCTAGTTTTGCCCATTGTTCGTGAATATTTTCCGCATAATCTTTTTTCCACTTCCATGCATGTTCTAACCATGCTTCACGATCCATACTACGAGGATTCATTCCCTCTTCACGTAATTTCGCATCTACTTTTGCTTGCGTTGCAATACCAGCATGATCCATTCCTGGAAGCCATAATGCATCATAACCATCCATTCTCTTATAACGGATTAAAATATCTTGTAATGTTGTATCCCAAGCATGACCCAAATGTAATTTTCCTGTTACATTTGGAGGTGGTATCACAATCGCATATGGTTTTTTGGATAAATCTCCACTTGTAAAGTATCCTTTTTCTTTCCATGTTTGATATTTTCCTTTTTCTACTTCTAAATGATTATATTTTGTATCTAACATCTTGTTATTCCTCCTTTAATTTTTGTTCTAAATAATTCCTACTGTAATCAAAATATTCTTTTAATTCTTCTTTTTCACCTAATATTTTAAAGTAAATATCTAAATAATGACGTTCTGAAAATATTTGAAAGCTTCTTAGAAAATAAAGATCGTGAAGAAATCCTAAACGAACTAATACATAGTCATAAGAACTCATTTCTGGATGAATATGACATGACTTTCCTAAAAAGAACTCCTTTCTAATTTCAGGATTCAATCTTCCTAAATCTTTTTTTGGCAGTTGGAGTGTTAAAGAAAAAATATCTAATTTATCAGCATCGCGAATCAATTTACAAAACAATTCAGTTCTTTCTTCTAAATGATTCGGAAGCTCATACTTATTGTGATATTTTACTGCCGACACAATCACCATTTTTTCTTCTTCTGTAAGTAACAACGGATCTAAAAATGAACTATCTTGTAAATAAGTTGCGCCATAATCGGCATGTTCAAATTGAAAGTCATTATAAGAATGAACTCTCTTTAATTGTTCAAATCTCCCAATATCGTGTAATAAACCAATCAGCATCGCTAATTCACGATCTCTTTTTGAAAGATGTATAGAATTGGCAAGTTCATTAGATAATTCCATCACCCGATAAGAATGATCGTATTTTCTCTTGATATCAGGATTGGTCAAATCAAAGTTTTGAACATAATTTTCAAATAATTGTTTGACTTGTTCCATAAACACCTCCAAAAAAAAACGCCCTCATATAAGGACGTGAAAGAACGTGGTACCACCTTAATTCATAGTAAAAACTATCTTGAATCCTTAACGCGGATATACGTTTTATTCTACTTATGATTCAAATAAAATGCTCCAAAGCTACCTTCTAATATCATTCTTCTCTATTTCCACCAACCATAGAGTCTCTCTCAAAGAATTGATATTATACTCCTCTTCTTCCTGGCATTTATAAAAAACTAGTTATAGTATATCACAATTTTCTTGTTTTACAAACATTTCTTAATATTATCCTCTTGTGAGTTCATGATAATCGATACGATAGTTATGATAAATCTCATCATCATTTAACGCATAATTATAAACACGGAAAGAATAACAATCCATTTGAGCAAGAGAAGCACCTGTACCAGTACCACCTAATCCTAGGTTTGAACCCGATACATTGATTCCCCCACTTAATGTAGAATCTTTTACTTTTTTTCCATCTAAATAAGTCGTTAACTTCGTTCCATCAACTACATAGGCAACATAAGTTAATTGATTAATACCATGTCCAGCATTGGCAATTGAAATATTTTTAGAAGTATTATAATAAAAAACATGGGTACTACCATTTGAGGTAGATAAACCAAATTGATTTGGAGCAATTCCAAAATAATATTGAGTAGTTCCTTGTTTTTTTGGTAAGTAAAATAATTCAATCGTGAAAGTAGAACGACCATTTAAAACATTTGGAGCTTTGACATAATTATTCACTCCATCAAATGTAATCTTTCCTCCTTCATTTCTCATATTAGATTGAAAGTTTACCATTTCTCCATGGTTTCCATTCCCACTCATATCAGGTAATTTTAATACACCGTCAACGGCAATCGGTTCTTCTGAACCTTTATAATATAAAAGCATTCCGCCCTCTAAAATATTTTTTCCATAATTCACTTCACTTAGTACATCCTGTTTCATATTATCAAATAATATTTTACGATTTACGAAAGTTCCCATTAATCCTAGTAATAATCCAACAAAAATAATAAACAGTGGATAAAGAATTCCTGATACTGCAAATCCCTTTTGATTGTGAAAACCCCTTTTCATATGCATCACCTATTCTGTTCATATCGTACCATAAACATAATTATTTTTCAATTACTACACTGTAATCCATATGATTATTTTATCATATACAAGTTCTCTTTTGTATCATTTTATACTTAAACAAAAGAGAAGAAAATCTCCTCTATTCAATTACAACTTATAACCGGACAGTTTTTGAAATGATATTAAAATGACCCAGATGTTATCCTGAGTCATTTCACTCTTCAACTTGATATAAACAACCTTTTTTGTTATTCTTATTATAATCACAAAATAGAATAGAGGTTGTTTATGTTTAAAGTATATAATACTCAAAATGATATTGCAAGTAGTTTGCAAAATTTTTTATTAAATGTTGATCCGAATATTAGAAAAACTCAACTTAATATTATCCCTTTTATTTCTTTAGGTATGATTTTATCTGAATCTTCTGTCGCTAGCGATATCGCTAAATCTTTGAAAGATGAATTCTCTCTCGTTCAACATGATTCTGTAATTCGTAGAATTAAAAGATTATTTAAAAATAAATTCTTCGATCCTTATCATTTCTATGACTTAGTGATTCGCTATGTTATTTCTAACTATAAACCGAAACATAATGACCGTCGTATTCATATTTCTTTTGATCATATGTTTTCTCACGACAATTATACTGTCTTTATGATCTCTATGAGA
>CASEIJ010000053.1 GCA_949288035.1 uncultured Mycoplasmatota bacterium | reverse complement strand
TTACTGATTATGAAAAGATTGAGAGGACAAGTTAGTTACTTTTTTATTCGTCAAATACGAAAAGAAGATCTTTTTAAATTTGCGATTACTTAAAAGGCTATGTCAACAAATTGGAGGTTAAGCGTAATATGTTATTGCAATTTAATGTAGAGAATTTTTCATCATTCAAAAATGAAGTGATACTTAGCATGAAAGCGAATAGTGATAAGGAGCATGCGAAATCATTAATTCCTTTTCGTCATGAAAAAGTTTTGCCTTCTGTTGCTATATATGGACCCAATGCTTCTGGTAAAACCAATATAAATAAGGCTTTAACTTCTGCTATTATGTTTGTAAGAAACTCGAATTCTATCCAAATTGATACAAGAATTAATGTGACACCTTTTCTGCTCGATGAAAATAGTAAAAATAAAAAAACTCGTTTTGGTTTTTTGTTTGTATATAAAGGAATTAAATACGAGTATAGCTTTACGGTAGATGCACATAAAGTTTACGAAGAGTTTTTATATGTATATAAAACTTCTCAACCATCTATGATATTTGAAAGAACAAATATCAATAATTATAAGTACACGGAGGCAAATAAACGGAAGTTAAAACCGATTGAATCTCATAATACAGAGAACAAGTTATTTCTTTCTACTGCAACAGCTTGGAATTCTGAGCTAACTAAAGATGCCTATATGTGGTTTTCACAAATGATTGATACCTATGATGCCTCATCTTTAAATGAAATATTTTTACCTGCATTTGAAAATGATAAAAGTCATGAAATTAAGAACTTTACCAATCAGCTCTTAAAAAATGCAGATATAAATATAAGTGGATTCGATCTTGAAATACGGGAAAAGACAGACAAAGAAATACCACTTCCTCCTGGTATTTTTATGGAAGATAAACTAAAAGAAATTTTAATGCAGAATGCAAAAGAATGGAAGCTTACGACACACCACAAAGTTAGACTTGGGAAAACAGAAAAAGATTTTGAACTTCCATTTCATATGGAATCAAAAGGTACACAAATGTTATTTTCCTATGCTCCTATTTTTCAAACTGCCTTAAAGCAAGGAAAAACAATAATAATTGATGAAATTGATTCTGGATTACACCCTGTATTAGTTCAGTATTTGATTCAACTTTTTAATAATCCCAAAATCAATACGAAAGGTGCACAATTGATTTTTAATACGCACGATATTAATTTGTTGGATTTAGACCTATTTAGAAGAGATCAAATTTATTTTGTAGAAAAAGATAATCAAAATGGTATTTCTGATTTATATTCATTGGATGAGTTTGCGCCTAGAAAGACAGATAATATTCAAAAGAAGTATTTACAAGGAAGATATGGGGCAATCCCTTGTATAGGAGCAGAGCGCATAAAATGGTAAGACGTATTACTCAGAAGAAAAGAGGAGTTAAAACTCGAAAAGAGAAAAAACTATTTATTTTAGGATTAGAAGGTAAAAACGAAACAGAAAAGAATTAT
This sequence comes from uncultured Mycoplasmatota bacterium, assembly GCA_949288035.1. Taxonomy (GTDB): domain Bacteria; phylum Bacillota_I; class Bacilli_A; order RF39; family UBA660; genus UMGS2016. Next base: position 1,909 of record CASEIJ010000053.1, on the reverse strand, counting down.
TTTATGTCGTTTAATCCAATTTTGAAAAAAGCAAGAATCCAATGTAATGTAAGCAATACCACAGACCCAGTAGGTCTGGTAAATGATTTAATAAAGCTAAAGAAGAATGAATTACTAGAACCAGATGATACAATTTGCTGTGTCTTTGATGCTGATACAGAGCCATATAAAGAAAAACAAATTCAAGAAGCTGCCAAATTAGCTAATACAAATAAAATAGAATTAATTATTTCTAACCCATCTTTTGAGATTTGGTTTTTATTACATTTTATTTATACAACTAAATATTATGATAATAAGAGTTTAATAGATGATTTAAAAGCATATGTTCCAAACTATAAAAAAAGTGGGTCAATTTTTAACGACATTAAAGTAGATACAGAAAAAGCAATCATCAATGCAAAGAGACTTGATGAGCATCATAATCAACAAAATAAAACGAAGTATTTAGATAGAAACCCAAGCACAGATGTTTGGAAACTAGTGAGTTGGATTTCCAATGAAATAAATTAGCGGTTGATTAAACAGTATTCAACTTTTCATACAGCGAGTGTAATGCTCGCTTTTTATGATGGACTACATTTGATTGTTTATTCGTGTATCTTTCTATTTGCTTATTCATCTTTACTAAATTAGTTTAAATACATATAATTATTGAAACAAGAATATAATGAGGGTATCTCGATGGAATATAAAACATATAAATCTATAGATGAACAAATCAAATATTTAAAAGAAAGCAAAACTTTATTGTAGATGAGGATGACAGAAATCGGTCTGAAGCTGTGAATTACATTTCATTGGTTAATCCTTTCAAAGAAATCTTCGCTAAAGAGAAAACATATCTATCCTAATTAGGTTTATTTTAAAGAATTGTTAAAAACCAATGAAAATAGATCATCAGTTTTCTACTAGATTTTTACTGATATTAGAAGTTTTATCTTATAATTAAAAAAATTTATGAATATCAGAAATATGTAATAATATAAACGCATTTTAAAAGATTCATTTGGATAGTACCTAAGTTTTGGAGGTAGTTTATGAAAATTTCAGTCGCAATGGCAACTTATAACGGTGAAAAATATATACAAAAACAATTAGATTCTATTTTGAATCAGAGTCATAAAGTGAATGAAATTATTTTGATAGATGATAAATCTACGGATAACACGAGAGAAGTAATTCAGAAGTATATCCAACAACATCCAGAAATGAAATTTTCATTCTATGTAAATGAAGTAAATCTGGGATATAAGAAAAACTTTAAAAAAGCGATGTCTTATTGTAGAGGAGAGTATATTTTTCTGTGTGATCAAGATGATATATGGCTTTCAAATAAAGTAGAAGAAATGATTGCCATCATGGATACACATCCTAACATACTTTCACTAGCTTCCTCTTTTTCTTTTATTGATAAAGATGACAAAACTTTTGAAATAGAACAAGTTAAAGGTTTATCCAATAACAATCTACTTAGAATGGTAGTAAATACAAATGATTTAGTGGAAGTTACTTTTGAGACATTATTAACACAAAATTCATTCCAGGGATGTGCTTTAGTTATACGACAAGAATTAAATCAAAGGTTTCAAGAATGTTTTACAGAAGACTTATTTCATGATTGGTTAATTAACTTATCGGCAGCAGAACAAAAGGGAATGTATTTTTACAACAAATCGTTGTTTCTTTATAGGATTCACGGTAAAAACACAATAGGGATTAATGAGCAGGAGCATTACACGAAAAAAGAACATGCGCAAAAAAGAAATGAGCTTAAAACAAGACTTTTGTTAGCTCAATACCCTTTGGAAACTTTAAAAAAGTTAGAAAAAACAGAACCAAGATTATCGCAGTATCAACCAGATTATAAGAAACGAATGATGTTTTATCAAAATCATATTGATTATTT
>CASEIJ010000052.1 GCA_949288035.1 uncultured Mycoplasmatota bacterium | reverse complement strand
CAATATATAAGAGATTGCTTTTTTGATATTACTATAAATCACTCTACCATTTTTAATTGCATCAACAATCGTATTAAAATGATCATCCATTAAAATCATATCTGATGCTTCTTTAGAAACATTGGTTCCTCTTTTTCCCATTGCGATTCCTATTGATGAAAGTTTTAATGCTGGTGCATCATTTACTCCATCTCCCGTCATGGCTACAACTTCTTGATGTTTTTGTAATGCTTTTACAATTCTCATTTTATGATTTGGATAAACTCTGGCAAAAATATTTGTTTCCTTAACTTTTTTTCTAATTCTTCATCACTCATTTTTTCTAATTTTTCTCCTGTGATGACCTTAGTATGTTGTTTTAAACCAATTTGTGAAGCAATTCCTTTCGCTGTATCTCCATTATCTCCAGTAATCATAATGACTCTAACACCGGCTTCATAACATGACTGAATAGATTCCTTTACGCCATGACGAGGAGGATCAACTAAAGCAATCAGACCAACAAATGATAATGTATTTTCTTTTAAGGTTTCTGGAATCTGTTCCATATGATCATTCTTGCCCCATCATCTTATCTTCATGATTAAATATATATTCATGAAGACATGTATGTTGATATATTTCTTTTGATATTTGATGTGCAAAACAATCATCTTGAATTGCTATTTCCATAGAATCATAAGGATTTTTAGAGCAAGCAAGTAATGCTACCCTATAAAAATCATCATCTTTGATAAAACAATTTTCAACTTGCATCTTGTTTTCTGTTAATGTTCCTGTTTTATCCGTACATAGTACAGTTACAGCTCCTAAAGTTTCTACAGCCTTCATATTTTTTGTTAATGCATTTTTCTTAGCCAGTTGCCATGCCCCCATTGCTAAAAATACAGTTAAAACAACTGGTATTTCCTCTGGAATACTAGACATAGCTACAGTAATTGCAGGAAGTATGGATTGTATCAATCTCTCATTGAATTGTAAATCTGAATGCACCATAAAATTGACAATCAATACAAAAATAAAAAAGATAAAACTAATTATAGTACAAACAATCACTAATTTTTTAATTTGCTTTTCTAATGGTGTTTTTTCTTTAAAAATTGAGTTCAAAGCTTTTCCAATTTTACCATATTCTGTTTGACTCCCTATAGCTACAACTTTCATGAAAGCAGAACCATTTGCTACATCTGTACCAGCATAACACATATTCCACTTAAAATGATTTTCATTATCTTCTTGTATTTTTTTATAAACAACTTCTGATTCTCCAGTTAAAATAGATTCGTTCATTCCTAACCCTTGACATTCAAGTAAAATACCATCTGCAGATACTTTATCCCCTTCTTCTAAAAGAATAATATCTCCCATTACAATATCTTTACTATCAATTTCTTGTATTTTACCCTCTCTTAATACTTTCAAATTAAGAGCTGATAATGTATTTAACGCCTCTAATGCCTTATCTGTTTTTTGCTCTTGATTCCAATACTTCTTTTGATGATAATCCTTGATACTGATTCATAACTACACCTCTATTATATATCCATTATATTCTCTAAAAAATATAAATGTCAACACAAAAAAAGAAGACTACTTACGTCTTACTTTTTCATTTTCTTCAATATATTCAATCATTTCTTCATTGATATCTTTATCTGTAATTTGATAATAATGATATAGTTGACTAGCTCCCCATAATGCTCCTACACCAGTCATCAACTTAAGCCATACATTAGGAAACACTGCACATGCCACCATAGAGCCAGCTGTTAAAACAAATATTCGATTTCCTCTTTTATTTCCTTTATAATGATTTGCGATTAAATCATTACTATATACTTCAATATTACCCTTTTTAGTTTGAATTGTTTGTTTAGAAAATTGTTTCAACTTAGAAAATGATTCTTTTACTTTATCCAATTTTGTTTGTTCCTCTAATTCAATCATTTCTTCAATATCATTGTTTTGATATGCTTGACTCATTTGTTGTTTTACGTCTTCTATATTAGTTTGTGGTAAAGAAACTTTTTCCTCTTCTTTGTTTACTTCTGTATCAATATTTAATTTTTTTAAATATTCTTCTTTAGAAATATTACTTTTAAATTCCATATTTCTTCCCCCTTTAGTTGCGGTTTATACTATCATAAAATAAAATACCTGTCAAATATCATCATATTTCGCATATAGTTTGTTAAGGAGGTTTAAAATGAAAAAAAGAAATTCTTATTTTTTCCCTATTATACTATTTATTTCTATTATCATAGGTTGTATTTTAGGTGTTATTTTAGGTGAAAAAGCAAGTGTTTTAAAACCACTAGGAGAAATATTCTTAAACTTAATGTATACCATTGTGGTTCCACTCGTTTTCTTTACAATCAGTAGTAGTGTTGCTAATATGGTTGATATGAGAAGATTGGGAAGAATTCTAAAATATGTATTTCTAGTATTCTTTGCGACAAGTGCTGTAGCAGCTATATTAATGGTCATCGTTCTTTTCGTAATTGATCCTGTTGGAAATGGAAAGATTGCAATGGATGCCAGTGAAGTCGTTCAAAATACAGATATTGGAAAACAAATTGTAGAAGCGATTACGGTTAGTGACTTCTCACAAATTATGTCGCGAGAACATATGCTACCACTGATTATCTTCTCATGTTTATTTGGAATTGGTACCAGTATCATTGGAAAACAAGGAGAATGTATTGCCAAAGGATTAGATGCTTTATCTAAAATTATGATGAAGATTGTAACCATCATCATGTATTATGCTCCCATTGGATTAATGGCTTACTTTGCTAGTTTAATTGGTGAATTTGGACCAAATTTAATTGGTAGTTATGCAAAAAGTATGATAATTTATTATTTGTTATGTGTTGTTTACTTTGTTGTCTTCTATACTTTATATGCATACTTAGCTGGTGGTAAAAAAGGAATCCGTCTTTTTTATAAACATCAATTTCCGATTACCATTACATCTCTAGCTACCCAAAGTTCATTAGCAAGTCTTCCAACCAATTTAGAACAAACAGAAAAAATGAAAGTTCCAAAAGATATTCGTGAAGTAACACTACCGATTGGAGCTACAATGCATATGGAAGGAAGTGCCATGGCAGCCATCTTAAAAATTGTTTTCTTATTTAGTATTTTTGGAAAACCTTTTAACGATATCTATACCATTGGAACAGCTATTTTAATTGCCGTATTAAGTGCCGTAGTCATGAGTGGTATTCCTGGTGGTGGACTGATTGGAGAGATGTTAATTGTAAGTCTATATGGTTTCCCTCCTGAAGCATTTGCAATTATCGCAACCATCGGTTGGTTAGTAGATCCACCAGCAACTTGTTTGAATGTCACTGGAGATAGTGTTAGTGCAATGCTTACAACAAGACTAGTAGAAGGAAAAGATTGGATAAAAAAGAAACAGAAAAAAGTTCCTGTTTCCATGTAAAAGTAAGAATTTTCTTACTTTTTATTTTCTGATTTTTGTATTGTAATAAAGATAAATCACAAATCCCATGGCAATGATAATAACAGCTCCTATGATGATATTTTCCCAGTCTATTTCATCTGTCTTTTCTTCTACTAATTCCTTACTTTCATAAGACTCTTTTTCTTTTTCTGGAACCCCATTGATCACATCGGCAACAATATCAGGAGCTTTTTCTGTTTCATAATACTCTAATGCTCTTCTAATATCTGTCTCTCTTGCTTCATCATAACCAGTAAATGACTTATCTCCGATTACTAAAAATGGAACTCCTTGGCTAGAAGAATTTAATCTCTCTTTTACTTTTTCATGTAACTTCGCATTATCAGGATGTTCCCATACTTCATATTCAATCACATGCATAGATGGATAATCACTTTGAATTTTTTGTAAAAACTCTCTTTCGGCAGCACAAAAGGAACAAGTACTACCAGAAAACAAATAGACAT
>CASEIJ010000051.1 GCA_949288035.1 uncultured Mycoplasmatota bacterium | reverse complement strand
TTTTTTATATCATAATTTTCTAATAAATATTTAATAACTTCATTATTTTTATTTTCTTTCATACAAAAATCCTTCCTTGGTTATATATTTTTATATTACCATAGAAAGGATTTATCTTTACACAAAATTATTTACAGACTCATAGACTTTTTTCTTTTATTTTCATTACAAAGTTTTGAAAATAAAAACATAATTTTTGTTTGGCTTTATGCCTTGCTAAAATTATGCAAAAAGGGTTTCAAAAGGGAATTTCCCTTTGCACACCGTTATTGGCTTTGCCAATAGCGTAGTGTGTTACTATAATGGAATTATAGTCTTTAAAATCGAGCATTTAAAATTTGCTCGATTTTTTCTATATGTCAATATCTTTGTCATCATAATCAAACTCATTAGAATATAAATAATCATTTATTTCTTGTTCTTTAGAAGTATCATTTGCTATATCATGTAAATCAAAATTATCATATAAATCTTGGCCATGGTATTCTTTTATTTCTAATACAACATCATCTTTATCTTTTTCAGTTCCAATTTTTAATAATCTATGAAAGAATTGTTTTAGTGTTCGTAAAATATTATGAATTAAGTTATGAAGTCGATTATTTTCTTCTTGTAGTTTTTCATTTTGATATTCTAGTTTTCTAACTTCAACTTGAATATTTCTTTTTTCGTTTTCTAAATCTTTATAACTTTTTGTATAATAAGTAAGTTCTTTAAATAATGCTTGATTTCTAGGAATATCTTTAATTACTCTTTTTGATGTATTCATAAACTGATTTAATGTATCGTAAGTATCTTTATCTATTTTAACTTCTTTACCACTAATTGTAGGTTTAGAAGTTTTTAATTTTTCTTCTAAATTTTCATAATCTCTAGTCATAAGATAATTTTGTTTTTCTAGCCTGTTATCTAACTTATTTGTAATTTTCTTAAATTCTTTAATTGAAATATGCTCGTTATCACTATTTTTAATGCCTCTTTCTAGGTCAAAACCATTATCTATTAGTCTTTGATAGTATTTATCTTGAAGTTCGCTTAAATGGGCTTTATCTTTGATATATTGTTTTTTAGAAATAGTCCATTTTTCAGTATTTGTTCGTTTATCAAATTTTCTAATTAGAGGAACTACTACACAATGAATGTGTGGTGTTTTTTCATCCATATGCAATGTAGCATGTAGTATTTGTTCTTTTGTATAACCTAAATCATTATAAACAAATTCCATACAAGTATCAGCCCATTTTTTAATTTGTTTTTTGCCCATTCCTTTAAAGAAATCTAAATCACTAGTGAATAATAATTCATCTGCAACTACATTGTTAGAATCATCAACCATTTGTCTAAAAGTTTTCTTTCTATCATCTCTCATTGTTTCCATTCTTTTATCGTGTTCTAGTTTATATTCTTTTGCTAAATTATAGAAGCCTTTAATATATTTTTCAGAAAGTGGAACTAAATCAATATTGTTATTAGTTTTGGTAATATCTATATCAGGGTTAGATTTATATGCTTTCTTTTCTCTTTTATTATGTGATCCTATTTGGGCTAGATCAGAAATTTTATTTATAGGTTCTACTCTAAATATTGCATAACTCATTTTTATTTACCTCTTTTAATTTTACAAAAAAATCCTTATATAGTTGATTACCATTTTTATCTTTTATATCTGTTAAGTCTATTGTAATAACGCCTAGTTTTAAATTTTGATTTTTATATTTCTTATCAGGTTTTAAAGCAATTAATCTTATTATTTTTTCTATTTCAACATCAGAAGAAAATTTTATATTTTTTAAATCATCATCAGTATCAATTTCATAATAATTAAATTTATAATCACTCATAATTTTACATAATTTATCAAAATATTTTTTTGCCTCATCTTTTGTTCTTACTTCGTGATTCATATTTAATTTATAACCGTAATCATCTTCAAATATATTAAAATTATAAGGTATTCCATAATCATCGTGATTAGTTCTTATATCTTTTAAATAAGATTCTCTAAAATTACCATTAACAATTTTTATATAATCAGCTTTTTTCTCGATAGTAATATTATCAATATATTTCCCTATAATCCGTTGTTGTTCACTTTTTTCTAACTTGTCCCATTTGTTAAAATTTTGTAAATAACTTTCTGGATTAACAAAACTGTCTACTTCTTGTTCATCTTGTAATATAAGTAGGTCATCAATAGTAAAACTTAAATTTTCATATTGTTTATGTTCTTTTTGTTTCTTTAATAAATCTTGTCTTTGAAATTCAATATGCTTAATCTCTTTATCAAAATCATTTATTTTAAGTATACCTTTAATATAAGCAGTTTTTATTCTATCCATTTGTTTATCTAATTCTTTTATCTGCTTATCAAAATCTATTTGTGTATTTTTTAATTTAGATTTTATAAATGGTGTATAGTAATTATTTAATAGTTCATCTTCTTTTACTAATTCATTCATTAACACAAATAAACTTGTTTCTATATCAGATTCATTAAAGTATGTTTTACAATGTTCACATTTATAATAATAGTATTTCTTACCATTAGGTTTTGTAGTAGCACTTCCACCTAAAAAACAACCACATTTAGAACATTTAAGTTTATTAGCAAATAGATAAGTAGCAGTTCTTTCATAATGTCTTGCATTTCTTTGTTTTTGATACTGACAACTTTCCCATTTTTCTTTACTAACTATCGGCTCAACTACATTTTCATAATAAGTAGGGTGTTTCGTTCTTTTACCATTTACAAAATCTCCTTTATAAAGTTCATTTGATAATATCTTTTGAATAGTAGAATCATACCAATTAGTTTTACCTAATACTTTTTCTTTGTTATAGATATTAGCGATAGTTTGATGTGATTTGCCCTCTAAATATAAATCAAATACTCTAACTATAACATCTTTTGTAAGTGGATCTGGAACTAACTTTTTGTCAATTCTTTTAAAACCTAGTGGGGTTCTATTGGGAATATGTCCTGACTTTATTGCTCCTACCATTCCAAACTTTGTTCCTTCAGAACACTTTTCAATTTCATTTTGAGATACACTTGTCATTATTCTCATAACCATTCTACTATTTGAAGTAGTAGTATTGCTTTCATCTGCCATACAGTCAATATCACATTCATAATCATTAACTGTTTTCATTAATTTTTCAATATCGTAAACACTTCTTGTAAGTCTATCTAATTTAAAAGCAACTATGACATTAATATTTTTACTTTTTACATCACTCATCATTTCTTGATATGCTGGTCGTTTATCATTTTTAGCACTGATTCCAGCATCTTTATAAATTTTATAAATTTCGTATCTTTTAAAATTACAAAACTCTTTTAATCTTTCTTCTTGCTCTTTTAAACTAAAACCTTCACGACTTTGTTCTTCTGTACTAACTCTTACATATATTCCTGCGATTTTCTTTTCTTCGGTCATTTTTATCAACTCCTTTTCCATAAAAAAGAGAGTCAAAAATACTAGTTCAAACTAATACCTTTGACTCCACTTAAATAAGTATATTTTTTTAATTGTTCTCGTTTTGGCATATAAGTACCTCACTTTCTAGTAAAAGACAGATACTGCATTGCTTTTATTGGTTCTATACTTTAATACTTTATTTTTAATTTGTCGATTACATATTTACGTAATAGTATTAGTTTTTAATATAATTTTCTAAATCTTTGAATTTAATTTTTTTATTATAACCATTAATGAAAATATCATCACATTCTTCAAATATTAAATAATCATTATTTTTAATTTTTAATACGTGGGGCTTTACATAAACAATATTTGTTTCTTTAACACTTATAATATTTCCATTTTCAAAAGTATATTTGACATTTGCAAACCTACATATCATTTCAACCTTTCTTTTTAATTCATCACTTATCTTTAATTCTTTAGTTTCTATTGTTAACATATATAATCACTCTCACTTTCTTTCTTAAATAACAAAAAAACTAACATTTCTGTTAGTAATTTATTACTCTCGAATTTATAAAAGTTCGAGTTTCCTATCAATCTGGTGCCGCTTGTAAGAATCGAACTTACCATTGAGCCTTACCATGGCTCCGTTATACCACTTAACTAAAGCGGCGGCTTACAGATATGATTATAACATATCTTTTTTCTTTAGCCAATATGCAATTAATAATGCAAGGCCAAGTGATATAAGCGCTAAAATGAAGAAAGAAGCTGGGTTGGTTGCAAAATCACCAAGAGGAACATTCATTCCCATAAATGATGCGATCATAGTTGGAATAGAAAAAACAATCGTAATACCTGCTAAAAACTTCATTAATACATTCAAGTTATTGGAAATAATACTAGCATATGTTTCTGTTGTACTAGCCATAATTTCTTTATAAATATTTGCCATTTCAATCGCTTGATTACTTTCTATCATTGCATCTTCTAATAGTGCGATATCTTCTTCATAAAATGGAATAATTGTTCCCTTCGCTAGTTTTTCTAATGTTGCTTGATTATATTTTAATCCTCCCATAAAATATACTAAACTTTTCTCTATATTTAACATTTCAATTAATTCTTGATTCTTTGTCGCTTTTGCAAGAATATGCTCTTGTCTTTGAATATCTTTATTCATTTCATCTAGTCCCATTAAATACCCTTGTGAAATACGAAGTAATAATTGAATTGTAAAACGTGTTTTCTTTTGTGTATAAAACTCACGTACATTCCCGTTTTCAAAATCATCAAATAATTTATTTTCTTTTAGTAAAATCGTTACAATATATTGATTTGTATGAATGATTCCAAGTGGTAACGTACGGTATTTATTTTTACGAGCACGATCCACAAGATATGGAATATTTAATACAATCAATGTTGCATCCCCTTCTACTTCAACACGCGATAATTCTGATTCATCTAATACTTTAGAAATCAAACGATGATCAATTCCTGTTTTTTCACACAATAACTTACTTTCTTCAGCAGTTGGTTGCGTTAATTGTATCCAGCAATCTGGTTCTATTGTTTTTAATGACTTTAAAGTTCCCGTCTCTAACTCAGTTTTATAGATTTTCATCATATAACATCACCCTATTCTTTTTCATTATAACCTACTTTTTTACTTTTGAAAAGTAACCATATTCATTTTATCTAATAAGAAAGAAAGATTATGATATTCCTTTTCAGATACTGTAAATAATGTGTCATACGGTTTATGAATAAAATGATAATACGTACGGAAATGTAATTTTCCTAAGAAGTAATATTTTCTTCTCTCACATTCTAATACATCAATCTCATGATATGGAATCAATAGAGCTGGCGTACAGAGAAAATGTTTTACACAAAAACCATTTTGAAATATTACAATATGACTAAATAGTAAATCTAATAAGTAATAAATTCCAACACTAAATAACATCATTCCGATTATACATAATATCCATATATGTGTCTGAAACAAAATAATTCCTATAATTGCTAGTATTATACTAAATAAAAATAAGCTCCAATTTCTTTTATATAATATTCCTACTTTTGAACCTAACTGTTGTTTCATAATATGCTCCTTTTTATTTGTTATGTACATATATTTTAAGATTAAACAAAAAAGATGGTAAATCCATCTTTTAGTATTTTTTACGATATATTTTAATACATACAAATCCAACAACAGTGATAAATAAAGACAAAGCTGGCATCATATATTCAGCAACCCGAATTTCTGTTTCCCTAGTTTGTGATAAAATAGGCTGCACAGAAAATAGAAATAACAAGAAACCACATATCATCATGGCGATTCCTAACCAAAATAAGAGTTTATTTAATTGTCTACTATTCCCCATAATTTCACTTCCTATTCTTATTATTCTTTCTTTTTCGTTAAAAATACACCCGCTAAACCATACCGCTTTTGATTTATGATATATAAATATCCTAAGAAACTAAATACCAAAGCGCCAATAAAATTAACGATCAAATCATTCATTGTATCATTTAAACCAATATCTAAATAATGATCCACTTGTGCGATTGGTTGATTATTTTTATCATAAATAATAGTATGAGCAATACCATCAATTACTACTACTTGATTATCTTGCTTCGGATCTAATGTCACTGTTTTAATGGTTTCAACATATTCATCTTTTTGCATATCCATACCAAAGTAACGATCCATTCCATATTCAAAAAATTCCCATGCTATACCAATTGTCATAGAAAAACAAAAAGCAACTAAAGAAACAAAAATCGGAGATAGTTTTAATTTATCTGTATTTTCATTTAACAAATAAATCAAAGAAAATCCTACACTAGCAGATAAGAAACCATTGATAGTATGTAATATATCATCAAAATTATGAAATATCCCATAAAAATTATTTATTTCTCCTAATATTTCTGCAGAAAATATAAAAATGAGTATAATAACTTCCAATGGAGTTGGTAAATCAATTTTAAATGTTTTTTCAATCAATACTGGTAATAAAAATAAGATTAACGATAAAATACATAGTAATGCATTTTCAATATTTCCATGCATTAATTCTCTAATCATACATAAAATAACAAGTAATCTTAGTACAATATACACAGTAAATGATATTTTACTACTCTCTTTATATAATTCTCTTAACTTCTTCATTTACTACCTAACCTCTCCCATACATCTACATACACTATAACATATTATTAAACTATTGAAAACAGATAAATGAATTTGTTATAATATAACATGAAATGTCCTCGTAGCTCAGTAGGATAGAGCAATTGCCTCCTAAGCAATAGGTCGTTGGTTCGATTCCAATCGAGGACGCCATATATGAATAAACAAGGTATAACGCCTTGTTTTATTTTATAATAAACCTTTATAATATTTCCAAGCGATCACACGAAATGCTGCGCGGTTAATGAGACTTTCATCAATTAATTTTTGTTCCAATGCCTCTTTTATAGAATAAATGCTTGCTTCATAATCAGTTGTAATAATTAAATCATTTCCAGCCAACAATGCTTTTACTGTAACATTAGGAATATTAGAAACAGCTTCCATAGCTAAGTCATCTGTCATAATAATACCCGTAAAATGTAATTGATCACGTAATAAGTTATGAACAGGAATAGAAATAGAAGCTGGATTAGAATGATCTATATTTACAATCATATTATGACTTGTTAAAACAGCTTCGGCACCAGCTTGAATTCCTGCCCCAAATGGTGGAAGGGAATCTTTTACAATTTCATGATAACTTCTTTTATCAATTGCAATTTTAGTATGAGTATCAACATTATGTCCATAACCAGGAAAGTGTTTTAATGTATATGAAACAGGAAATTTTTTACTAGCCTTTATAACTGTTTCTGCATATTTTGATGTCAATGATGTATTCTCCCCTAAAGTTCTATCATATATATAATCATTTGGATCAGTAGATACATCTACAACAGGCGCTAAATTAAGATTAATTCCTAAGTTCATTAATAATTGGCTTTTTTCCAAAGTATCTTTTTCAATCATTGAAAATCCTCCATTATGATATAACGTTTGAGGAGACTGAAATGGATGGGATGCTAAATTGGGATTACTACTAATTCGAACCACAGTTCCTCCTTCCTCATCTACTACTGTTAGAATAGGAATTTTTGAAACACTTTGTAACTTTAACATCATCTCTTTTACTTGCTCTTCTGTTTGATTTTTAAAATCTTTTGCAAAAAATACATAACCACCAAATTGATATTTTTTTAAAGTTGATACAGCATCTGTATCTGGATATCTTACTAATAACAATTGATTGATTTTTTCATCTAAAGACATCTTTTTTATAGTTTGAAATGCCTGTTCATAATACTTTTGAAAAATACCATCATCTCTCCATGTCATAGGAACGGTAGTTTCCTCTAACTTTATTTTTTTGCACGTTGAAACAGCATATACTTTTTTTTGATCTTTGTTTTGAAAATGTATGTTATATTGTATTTTTAGTTGATCTCCTACTTTAATATCATAATTATCTTTCAACTTAAAATAAAACTGTTTATTTTTCTGATCTTTCACAACAAAATAATCATGATCGATATACATTACAGTTCCAATCATCTTCTTTTCTACTTCTTTTTCGCTAGTTTTATAATAATTTTTCCATCCCATAAAACCTAATATCAAACATAGTCCAAAGATAAAAATACATAACATTCTTTTTTTCATAATTCACCTGATTTCTTTCTCATATCATTATCCTTATTCATTCAAAAAAAGAGCAATACTGCTCTTAACTACTTTAAAAAATTAAACAATAAAATAATATAGAAATTAGTTAAATAACTGAATTTATATTGGAATGATTTACTAAATTCATAAATTGCTACTGTTTTATCAACAAAGTTTACAATCCAACTTTCTAAATATCTTGGTACTAATGTATTACTTGGAAACATATGACACTTAATAATATCTTCTTCCAATGGACTAATTTCAAAATATGTTTTTGCATTTTCACAAGCTTCTCTTGGGTGTTTCATAAATTGATATAGTTTTCCCTTCTTAGAAGTATCAGTTGTATTTTCAAAAAAATCATGTAATAATCCAGCACGAGCGGTCTCTTTATATTGTAGTCCTAAACGACGTGTAATCTTATAAGAATAGTATGATACTCTTAAAGAATGTTCTAATCTAGTGATTCCACCATGTTGTGCAATCTCCCCTATTTTTCCAAACTCGTCATGATTTAATATGTCTTCTATCAAATGATAGTATTCATAATCAGATTTATATTTTACCATACATAAGTCCCTTCTATGAGTGCTACTATTACATTATATCACAATTTTGAAAATACAATCATAATATTTTACTATTTCCCCTATTATTTTACATTGCACCCAAACGAAGCCTTATTTTACAACAAAAAAAGAAACTTTGCAAATTCAAGTGTCAAGTCACTTTAAGCAAAGTTTTCTTTTTTCTTTTGTTCTTCTTCTAGTAATATTCTAATTGCATACTCACGATAAATTTGACTGTCCTCTTCTTTTCCTTCCTTTTTTGCTTTGCGATACAAATAAGTATATATCATTAATTGTTCATTTTTAGAAAATGCATCATAATTTTTATTGTTTGGAAGTGGTTTCATTCAGTAATAGTTAGAGTTTCGTCAATTGGTTGTATTTGTACGTAAGTATTTCCATCATTTAATTTTACTGTAGAACCATCTACATAAGTATAACTTGTTTTTGCTGAACGGCCATTTTTCTCCCATTTAATTGGTACTGCATAACCGTTTGTAATATAGTATCCATCTCCACTTGATACATCATCAATATCTTGTCTACCATAACTATCAATGCTATGATTACTCATTTTTTGAATAATAATATTTTTTGTATAGTATTGTTCATGTGTTACTTTATCAACATGTGCTTGGTTATCCATACTTCTTAAATAAACACCACGATTCGCATCATAAGTATATCCTGTTGTATGATAGTAAGAATAACGTATACTAATATGATTTGCTAACATAGCTCCTTCTTTTTGATCTAATGAAATTGGATCTACACTGTAATCAAAGTTTTCAAAATCATCACTTGTTGTACGATATCCTCTATTTTCAGCAGCTTCTTTTAAATTAGCAATACTTGTAAACACATTATGAGGAGCAGCTACACTACGATCACGCCAATAAGCGCTTTGCGCATTCGTAATTCCGTTTAAATTATCTACTCCTAATAAATCAATATCATTCTTGGCAAACTCACTCCAACCATAATGCCCATATACCGCATCATTTTCTAATGCATAATCTAGAAAATAATGTCTAGCACTACGCACTGGACCGATTAATTCTGTATCTTGATCTTTGAAAATAGCCATAATTCTAGTTAAACCGCCCTCAACAATGATTTCATAAGTTAAATAAGCATCTTGTAAGCCTGCGTGAGCGGTATATCCAACATTATTATCAATCATCACAGCATATGGTCTCTCATCACTATTTAAATCCAATATTTTTAATGTTTTCTTTGGCTTTGTAATTTTTTCAGTCACATCTTTCAAAGGAGCATCTTTCTGAAATACTAAAAAATAAGCTCCAATTGTAAATGCTAAGACAAATAATAAGCCAAATATTATGACTCCTCTATTTTTTTTCTTGCTTTTTCTTTTTCTTCTTTGCATAGTTACATCTCCTAAAATTATTGTAACATAAAAGTTGGAAACAAGAATTTCCAACCTCTGCTTTTTTACATATCATTGTCAAGAAGATGTTAAGAATTATTGAAATAGTTTTAATAATTCATCACTTGATAATTTTGATAATACCATCTCACTACGTTGTTCCCCTTCAATCATCATATCACTTAATTCTTTTTTCTTTTCTTGTAGTGCTATAATCTTCTCTTCAATTGTACCAATACTAATTAATTTAATTACTTCTACTGTTTTTGTTTGGCCAATACGATGTGTTCGATCAGTCGCCTGATTTTCAACTTGTGGATTCCACCATGGATCTAAATGAATTACTTCATCAGCACTTGTTAAATTTAAACCTGTTCCCCCTGCTTTTAATGAAATCAGAAAAATATTTGTATTATCTGAATTAAATTTTTTCACTAATTGCATGCGTTCTTCCGATTTGGTAGAACCATCTAAATATAAATAAGTAATATCGTGTTCTTCTAATCGTGGAATCAAATTTTTTAAAACCGATGGAAATTGTGAAAATAGTAATATTTTATGATGATTTTGAATCATTTCATCTAATATTTGTAATAATGTATCAAATTTACTACTACCTTCGTGATAATCATCAAATATCAAACTTGGATCAATACAAATTTGACGTAATCTTGTTAACAAAGATAAAATATAAAATTGATTTTGTGACACAGCGTCTTTCTCTTTTAAATTTTCTATTTCTTGTTTTGCCTTATCTAACTCTGATACATATAACGCTTTTTGTGCTTCATTTAATTCTACATATACTTTATTTTCTAACTTTTCTGGTAAATCTTTTAATACATCATGTTTTTTTCTTCTTAAAATAAATGGATCAATTTGTTTTTTTAATTCTAAATATCTTTCTTCGTCTTCTTCTAACGAACCATATTGCTCTTTAAATGTTGTAAAACTTCCTAAATATCCTGGCATAATAAAATCCATAATACTCCATAATTCATAAATTGAATTTTCTAATGGTGTTCCTGTAAGAGCAAATTTAACACGAGCTTTTACTTGCTTTGTGGCAATCGCTGTATCTGATCTTGGATTCTTAATATTCTGTGCCTCATCTAAAATCATCGTATCAAAATAATACTTTGTATATGCTTCTATATCTTGACGTAACAATCCATAAGAAGTAATCAATACTTGCGCTTTCTCTATTTGGTTTATTTTTTCTAATCGTTTCACTTTTGTATCATTTACAATGACAATATCAATCTCTTTTCCGAATTTATGAAACTCATCTTCCCAGTTATATAAAAGAGATGTTGGTACCACAATTAATATTTTCGCATCCTTCTTCTCTATCAAACGATGTTTTATATAAGTAATTGTTTGAATACTCTTTCCCAGCCCCATCTCATCTGCTAAAATACCACCAAATTCACATTTAGAAATCATATATAACCATTGCACACCAATTTTTTGATATCCTCTCAATATATTTTCTTCATCCTTTGTGAATTGTAATGGATAATTTTTATATGTTTCAAAATTATGAATTAAATCATAAATACTTTGATCAATTTTATAATATTCTGAATTTTCTAAATCACTTAACTTTAAACTTTGATACTTAGGAACTATAATCTGCTCTTGATCCATGGCATTAGAATCAATTGATAATTTCTGTTGCATTCCTAAAATGGTATCTAATCCCTCATTATTTTCGAGCGCTAAATAATCTCCAGACTTCATACGATAAAATTTCTTTTTTTGCTTCACATTCTTTAATAATTCTTTTATCTCATCTTTTTCTACTCCATCAATAGAAAATTGATAACTCATAATTCCATCAGAACCAATTTGAAATGTATTTTTAACAGAAGATTTTTTAAATATATGTACTTTTTTTAAATTATTTGAAACATAAGTATCATACTTCTCTACAATTTCTTTTAATCCATGTTGTAAAAAATCACAGGCTTGTTCTGGATCATGGATTGTAAATATTCCCTTACGATAAGAAGGCTCAAATCCATATCGTTCTAATTCTTCTATATATTCTTGCTCCTTTTCTGGATCACGAATCACATAAATATCACCAACAAAATTCCTTGGACTTAAGACATTAATCTCTTCGTTCCCATATTGTAGTTTAATAAAAGAAACAATATCTACACCTTTCTTTTCAAAGTAAAATTTACTATGTGGTAATTGAAATAGAAAATGATTAGAAAGTTTTTCTTTTAAATTAGGGTTTAATTCGTTTAATGTAATACAAAGTTCATTGGCAAAATTTTTATAATATTCTTTTGTAATCGTTATTTTATCACGTTTATTTTCTATCATTGTTTTCAAAAACAAAGCAGCTTTAGAAGAAATATGAAATAACTGCCTTTCATAAATTATATAAGTATAATCAGAAATAACTGGTTCTATTTCTAAATCAGGAAACTGAATTGTAAAATTCAATTTTTGTTCTGTAACATCCATAGGAATATGGATTGTATCTAATTCTTTTATTTTTGGTAATATCTGGGTCATGGTCTCTAGTGAAAAAGATTTTCCCTTTAATAATTTTAAAAACTCTAACAAAGTATCATCTTTTAAAATAATATTCGGTGATGTCTGATAATAAGAATAAATCCCTCCACGTTCCTTCATTTCAATATATAATTTAATGAAGTGCAATATCTTTTCATCCTGTTTATGAAATTGATATTTCTCTGTATCATATGTAAAATATTTTCCTAAAGAAATCTCATAATTTGGTTTATGATAATTCAAAAGAAATGGAATTAACACCTTCTTTAAAGAATACATTTTATCTAATCCGATTTTTAAATTTGCCTCATAAGTAATCGGATTACTATCTATCTCTTTTAATTCAACATCTAATAAGATATTTCTTTTTTTCTTGTTTGGTTTAAACGTTTGAAAAAGTATTTCTTGAAAGTGATCAATTTCTTTTGGAAATTCTAATTCATCAAAATACATAAAAACATCTTTTATTGCTAAAGCAATATGACCACAGTGTTCTTTATGACAAGTACATGCTTTAAAGCGAATAAATTTTTCTTTAGAAACTACAACTTGAATCGTTTCTTTTTCATATGTATACGTAATTTTTAAATCTGAATTTTCTAATGGTTCTATCTTTTGTTTTTTCAAATGCATATGATTTAAAGAAAGTGAGGCGATATAACTATCCATTCCTACTAACTTTGTAATCTCCTCTACACGTACTACTCTCATAAACAACACCTCCATTCTTAAGTATATCATATAAATAATTAATTTTAACAAAAAAAGATGTTGATATATTTCTCTCAACATCTTTTTTTAGATATACTTATCCAATTACAAATGGATTTGATTTGGTTCCTGTTCCACTAATGTCTAATTGCTGACTTAATACCGCATACCCAATTTCTAACATAAAAAAGATTGCGATACATAAACTACCTATTAAAAAGTATTTCTTATGTTCTCTGTTCATTCTTTTTCTTTCTACTTTTCTCATCATTACTACTACTTATCTTTCTTTCGTATTATTATAGTTTTTTCTTGTTTTATATAGGTCTTCTAGGTGTTTTACACTACATTTTTTTGTAAATTTAAAAGGAATTTGCTATTCCTTTACAGTATGTTATTAATAGAGGGATCAGTTAGGTGTTCACTTCCAATATAGATAAGGAGGTGACAGTTTATGAGATATGAGAGAAAACTAATTAAACAATTAATACAACTTTTGAAACTTCTCATCATCCTTCTACTGTTTATTACATTAAAAAACACCTAGCATACGCTAAGTGTACCCATCAGTGGACACTTAGTAAGCATCCCTCTTTCATTATATGATAATTATTACATATTGTAAATAAAAGAATACGTTTTTGTATTCTTATTTTTGATTTATTTTATCTTCATAAGCCTCGTAAAATATTGCATCTGGCTTTTTATGAAATATTGCTGAAATCTTTACTGCCATTTCATAAGTCAGTCTTCTCTTTCCATTTTCAATTTGGCAGTAAAATGGTTTACTGATTCCAAGCTTTTCTGCCATTACACGAGCTGTGAATTTCTTTTTCTTTCTTAATTCTTTTAATTTTAGGTACATACTACTTCTCTCCCTTACAAGCACATTATAACACATTTCACACAAAAAGTCTACTATTAGTGTACTGCAATTATATACTAATCATGAGAAAATGAATATGTAGTACTTGGAAAATTTTACCATTTGGAGGATGTTATGATGACAAATATAGATATGGTGAGTCAATATGCGGTATTTAGTAATAATATTCGTTACTACCGTAAAAAAAGAGGGTTTACGCAAGAAGTACTAGCTGAGAAATCGGAATTATCAATTTCTTATATTAAACAAATCGAATCATGTAAGGAATATAAAAATTTGACACTGACGGCAATTTTAAAACTTTCTAAAGCATTAGATATTCCAGTGAATCAATTATTTTATGAAAAAAAGGGGAATTAAATTCTCCTTTTATTGTGCAACATTGTGATAGATATGATTTACATCTTCACACTCATCTAAAAGATGAATTGCTCTTTCAAACGTTTCTTTATCTTCTCCTGATAGTGTTACTTTTTCTTTTGGCAACCATGTAATTTCATCTACTTCAAATTCAATCTTTGGATCTACTTTATGAATTGCTTCTTTCATAGCAAATAGATCTTGTGGATCAGCATATGCCATAATCATACCATCATGATCTTCCATGTCTTTGACATCGACATCATTTTCAATAAATGCATCCATTGCTTGTTCTTCATCTAATCCTTTAAAACCAATGATCGATAAATTCTCATACATGTACATAACGCTACCAATCGCTCCCATTTTAATATGACATTTATTTACAACTGCACGCACTGCACTCACCGAACGATTCACATTGTCAGTTAGACATTCTACGATAATAGTAGATCCACTTGGTCCAAATAATTCATAGCGAACTGTTTGATATGCTTCATCTACTCCACTGTTTACTTTATCAATTGCTCTTTTAATAATATCATTTGGCACTTGTTCTTTGTGTGCACGTTCTACTAAACGTTTTAATACACTATTACTTTCTAGTTCTACTCCACCAGATTTAGCTGCTTGATAAATTTCACGTGCATACATTGAATATAATTTTGCTTTGGCTGCACCTGTCTTTTGAATACTTGCTTTTCTTACTTCATAAGCTCTTCCCATGTTCTCACCTTTTTCCTTTAAGCCTATTATATTTTACTTGAATTTTCACATTTTTTCAACAGTTATTTTGTAACCGATTTAGAAAGTGCATCTTTTGCTGCTAAATTCTCTGCTTCTTTTTTGGAATGTGCAGTTCCTTCTCCATATACAATATCATCTATTTTCACAACGACTGTAAATGTTTTATTGTGGGCAGGACCTGTTTCATTTGTTACTACATATTGTAAAGAACGTTTATCTGTTTGTACTTGTTCTTGCAACATAGATTTATAATCATCAAAGAAATCCAATGATTGATCTTCCATGATTGGAACGATATATGTTTCCATGAAATGAGCAACTTCGGGATATCCTTTATCTAAATAAAGTGCTCCTAAAAAACTTTCAAAAATATCAGCAACAATTGCTTTACGATACATACCTCCATTTTCTAATTCTCCTTTTCCTAGTCTTAAGTCTTCATTTAATCCAAGGCGTGTAGAATATTCATATAAGGCATTTTCACAAACTAAATGGCTTCTTTTTTTTGTCATTTCTCCTTCTTCCATATCTTTCTTATGATATAGATAGTTACTGACAAAAAGTTCTAGTACTGCATCTCCTAGATATTCTAATCGTTCATAACTTTCTGTATTCATTTCATTTGCATATGATGTATGTGTAAATGCTGTTTCATATAACTCTGGTTGATTTGTTTGAATTTTTAATTTTGCTAAACTTTTCATGTTACCACCATATCCATTGTATCACAACTATTACTTAGGCCCAACTTTTTTCGTATGTTTTTTCATTTTCCTTATATCTACCTCCTTTATATGATATGCTTGT
>CASEIJ010000050.1 GCA_949288035.1 uncultured Mycoplasmatota bacterium | reverse complement strand
TTTTTTATATCATAATTTTCTAATAAATATTTAATAACTTCATTATTTTTATTTTCTTTCATACAAAAATCCTTCCTTGGTTATATATTTTTATATTACCATAGAAAGGATTTATCTTTACACAAAATTATTTACAGACTCCTTATTGGAGTTTTTTTCTTAGAAAAAAAGTATATATCCAAAAATGATATATACTATTTTTTTTCTGTATGATAATAATCTTTTAAAAAGTTATTTTTATATTCTTCAAAACAATTGTTATTAATTGCCTCTCTAATTTCTTCTGTTAATTTTAATATGAATCTTAAGTTGTGAATAGAAGCTAGTTTATAGTATGTTCTTTTTTCTTCTGGATCATGTGATTTATATAAACGACATAATTCTTTTCTAGTGATTTTGCTTTTACATGTAGGACAATCACAATGCTCATCTAAAACATCTAAACTTTCTTTATATTTTGCTAGTCGAATATTACCATATTTCGTATAGATTCTTCCATGTCTTGCTTCTCTTGTTGGAGCAACACAATCAAATGTATCTGCACCCATTTCTGCTCCAATTAAAATATCATCTGGTCTAGATAACCCTAGTAAGTGACGCGGTTTATTTTCTGGTAACTCTTCACAACACCATCTTAATATTTCACCTAAGTCTTCTTTTAAGAATGCACCACCAAGCCCATAACCATCAAAATCTATTTTAGATAGATGTTTGGCTGTAGAACGTCTCAAGTCTTCCCATCTACCACCTTGTAATACACCATATAACGCTTGATGATACCCTAAATCATCACAATGTTTTTGATGCTCTTCTAAGCTTCTTTTTGCCCATCGTTCCGTTCTTTTTAATGCTTCTACATTGTATTCATAACTATCAGCAAGAGATGTTAACTCATCAAATGCCATGTGAATATCTGCTCCTATATTACATTGAATTCTCATAGATTCTTCTGGACCAATAAAATCATCTTTTTTTAAAATCGGATCATAAAAATAGACACCATCTTCTGTAACACGTGCTAATCTATCTTTTGGGTCAGTATTAATCACTTCTTGCTCACGGTCCATACTAACTACTTTTCCAAGTCCTGATCCTAAAGACATGACTTGAAAGCCACCAGAATCGGTTATAGTTGGCCCATTCCAACTAGACCAAGATGCAAGGCCACCATGTTTTTTTATGTTTTCACATTCATTACGAAGATGATAACCATTACTTAACATAGCTTGTGCTTGTATTTCTTTTAGTTCATTCATCGATACAAAACGTACTTCTCCTCTTGTTCCAACAGCAATAAAAGCAGGTGTTTCAATATCTCCGTGAGGAGTATGAATAATTCCTGTACGACCTAGTTTTCCTGGTATTTTGTTTTTTATTTCAAAATAAAATTGGTTGTTATTCTTATAATTTGCCATATGACCTCCCATAAATACTGGTACATTATAACATATTATAAATATTTTGTCGAAATTTCTTTCAAACTAAACCTATACTTATTTTCAAATTATGTTATAATAAACATGTAAAGGAGGGGTGGTATGCTTTATAAATATTCTGATTTGAAAAAAAAGGGTTATGCCCATAAAGATATTGAAAGATTAGTCGATCAGCGAATTATGTTTAAAATTGAAAAAGGAGTTTATTCCAATCGTCGTAATGTGACTGAATTATCTACTTTTTTAGTCAAACATCCAAATGTTATTTTTACATTGGAGAGTGCTTTTTTCTATCATGGCATGACTAGTAAAAGGCCAGATAAGTATGTGGTCGTAACAAAAAAACCGGCATGGCGTATTGTTGATCCACAAATTAAACAGTATTTTATGGATGCGGCGATTTATGATATTGGTGTTACTAAAATTCAAGTTAATAATACTTGGATTCCTATTTATGATAAAGAAAGAATGTTAATTGAACTGGTTCGATATCGCAAAAAGCTAGATCCGGAGTATTATCAAGAAATAAAGAATTATTACCATCGTCATCCTGAAATAATAGATATGAGAAAATTAAAGGGGTATTTAAATCAATTTGTGAGTAAGAAGAAAATAACGGAGGTTATTTTAACGGAGGTTTTATGAAACAAGTTTTTTTTGAAGAATTAGATGATTTAAATGTTTCTTTGTCCCAAAATCGTAAAGAAAAGTTATATC
Organism: uncultured Mycoplasmatota bacterium; assembly: GCA_949288035.1. Classification (GTDB taxonomy): domain Bacteria; phylum Bacillota_I; class Bacilli_A; order RF39; family UBA660; genus UMGS2016. The sequence goes on along the minus strand of CASEIJ010000050.1, from coordinate 37,158 downwards.
AATATTGGTTGTTATTGCAACAACATTATATTATGGAAGATGAAGAGAATTTTGAGGAATGCTGCAATGTTTTAAAAGAGTATTTTTATAAATCAATTGAATATGATCCATCTGCTTCATTGAATACTTATTTTGAATTGATTTATGGTTTTCTTAACTGTGATAATTTATGGCATGATTATGAAACCAAGTTAATGTCTTGTTCTTATTATGATGCATATAATTGGATGTATCAAAATCGTAAATTAGTAATATCTAATACATTAAATACAAAAGTTGTACTTGATGCTTTTCTTGCTAGAGCGCAAGAATTATATGTTGATTTTATGGCCGAAGAAATGGTAGGTGCTTATCCAGAATATTCTAAACATGAGGATGAAATTTTTGATGATTTTATGTTTTTAATACGTTATTATCCTAACTTACCAAAAGAAATTTTCTACGATAATATGAATTATGAAATGCTTGAAAAACAGTTATATGATCGTGAAAAATTATCTTATTTATTTGGTATGTGTCATCATGATATTACTTGTATGAGTACTGCTTATTGGGGTGTTGTTACTCCAAAACGTTTAGAACAAGAGAAAAGACAGTATTATCATTGGTTAAAAAATAATAGTTATAATGATATATTAATCAATCAATTTGTGGAACAAGGTATAGAGGAACAGGCCTATCGATTAACCAAACGAAAGCAAAAAATAAAGCATATAGTAAAGGAGTAAAACATGACAGAAAATGAAACAATTTTAGTAGAATTAAAAGAATATTTAATTCACGACGAAGATAAAGGGAGCGCTTTGTTAAAAGAAAAAGCACTTTCTGATATGATAGATAAATCTTATGAATTAATTGAAGAAATTACAAAACAAGAAAGATTAGAATTTATATGTGCAAGTTATTTTTTATTTATGATGCATGATATGAAACAATTAAAAGAGAAACTAATCAATCATGATTTAAAAGAAGTACAAAAAGAAATATTGGAAGAATATTCTGTGTTGACAGAAATTCCAGATACTTTAAAAGGAGAAGTCGCAGTTTCGACCATAAAAGAAAATTTAGAAGTACTACAAAAAGAATTTCAGAAAGCGTAGGGATAATATGAGAGTAAGTAATGAATGGAAAGATTATGTTTGTATTGATGCGGGGAATGGAGAAAAATTAGAAAAATGGGGCGATATTGTTTTAAGAAGGCCTGATCCACAAGCTATATGGAAAACAGAAAAAGATGCTAAATGGAATCACGTAGATGGTAGATATTATCGTAGTCATAAAGGTGGAGGAGAGTGGAAGTTTTATCGTAAATTACCCGAATATTGGGTAATTCATTATAAAGATTTATCATTTAAAGTCACTCCTACAAACTTTAAACATACAGGTTTATTCCCTGAACAAGCCACAAATTGGGATTATATGATTCAAAAAATAAAAGATGCCAAACGCCCAATTAAAGTATTAAATTTATTTGCTTATACAGGAGGAGCTACCATTGCTTGTTCTTATGCTGGTGCTGAAGAAGTAGTGCATGTAGACGCTGCAAAAGGTATGGTTCAATGGGCAAAAGAAAATGCGAAACTATCTGGATTAGAAGATCATCATATTCGTTATATTGTAGATGATTGTTTAAAATTTGTTGAAAGAGAAGCACGAAGAGGTCGTGAATACGATGTGATTATTATGGATCCTCCTAGCTATGGAAGAGGACCAAATGGAGAAGTATGGAAGTTTGAAGATAATATTTATGTGTTAATAGAAGCATGTATGAAAATATTATCTGATAAACCTTTGTTTGTTCTTATCAATTCTTATACAACTGGTATTAGTAGTACAGTCTTAGAAAATATTTTAAAAACAACGATTTTAAAGAAATATCCAGAAGGTATCATTGATACAGGAGAAGTTGGTTTACCAATTGAAACAAATCATTTGGTATTACCTTGTGGTATATATGGACGTTATGAATCAAAAGATTAATATTATTTATGAAGACAATCATTTATTAGTTGTAGAAAAACCAATTAATATGCCAGTTCAAGCAGATGATAGTCATGATTTAGATTTATTAACTCTTTTAAAATTAGATTTAAAAAAAAGGTACCATAAACCAGGAAATGTGTATTTGGGACTTGTACATCGCTTAGATAGACCTGTTGGAGGGATTATGGTATTTGCTAAAACTTCTAAAGCTGCTAATCGTCTCAGTGAACAAATAAGAACACATCAATTCAAAAAAGAATATTATGCAATTGTTATGGGTAAAATAGAAGAAAAAGGTCACTTAGAAGATTATTTGTTGAAAAATGAGCAAAAGAACATCGTAACAGTTCATCCTCAAGGAAAACATGCTATATTAGATTTTACACGCTTACAGTATAAAAAAGATATGAGTCTTGTAAAAATTCAACTAAAAACAGGTCGCTCTCATCAAATTCGTGTTCAATTTTCTCATCATGGTTACCCGTTATTTGGTGATCAAAAATATTCAAAACAAGCAAAACCTGGGCAACAAGTTGCACTTTTCTCACATGCAATTACCTTTCAACACCCAACTACAAAAGAAATCTTACACTTTTCATTGCCTCTGCCGTGTCGTTATCCTTGGAATGAATTTAAAAGTCACACTGAGTGACTTTTTTGCGTTTCTTGCGTCTCTTTTATACATTTGATATAATGAACATGGATTAATCGTAGGTGATGCTATGAAATTTAGTATAATAGTTCCCGTATATCATGTGGAAAAATATTTGAGACAGTGTTTAGATAGTTTACAAAAACAAGTATATGAAAACTTTGAAGTTATTATCGTGAATGATGGTAGTCCTGATCAAAGTCAAGTAATTATTGATGAATTTGTTCAGAAAGATCACCGTTTTTTTGGATATCAAAAAGAAAATGGGGGTCTATCGGATGCGAGAAATTATGGGGTTAACAAGGCTACTGGTGACTATTTATTGTTTGTTGATGGAGATGATTATGTTTCACCTGATTATTTAAAATCTATTGAGGAAACAGTCATGATCGATCATAAACCTGACTTGATTCATTTTGGTTTTATATTACAGGATAAAACAAATACTATGATGAAAGCTTCTAGCTTTTCAAATCAAACGGGGATACAAGCTTTTTATAAATTATCTTTTGATCCTTATTTCGTGACTGCATGGTCTTATGCATATCGTCGTGAATTTTGGTTAGAACATCAATTCCAATATCAAAAAGGAAAATATCATGAAGATTATGGATTAACACCATATGTTGTATTATGTGCGAAAACAGTTTCTTCAATTCCTGATAGTCTTTATTACTACATTGTCCGTAGTAATAGTATTATGACTTCCAATGATGAAATGAAATTAATACAAAAAGCCAATGATACATTAGAACAATATGATATCTTAAATGAAGAAATTAATAAGTTAGAAACACTTACTTTAAAAGAAAAACAATATGTTATGAGCTATCTAACCAATACTTTATTGGTTAAAGGTAAATCTCTTTCTAATCAATCATTGAAAGAATTTGCTCAAGCATTGAAAGAAAGAGAAGTATGGAAATATTTAAAAAACGATAGTTTCATGCGCAAAGTAAAAAGATATTTAGTAAAACATCATTTATGTTTTTATATGAAACGAATTGTGAAATAGATAGGATGATGATATGAAAGTCAGTATTATTGTACCGGTATATAATGTGGAAAAGTATTTAGATCGTTGTTTAAATAGTCTTGTAAATCAAACTTTACGTGATATTGAAATTCTAGTTGTAAATGATGGAACGAAAGATAATAGTCAAAAAATAATTGATAAATATGTAAAAATGGATTCTAGAGTGATTTCTTTTAAAAAGAAAAATGGAGGATTATCAGATGCCAGAAACTATGCTTTACCACATGTAAAAGGAGAATATATTGCTTTTGTAGATAGTGATGATTATGTTGAAACAACCATGTATGAGAAACTGTATCAAGAAGCAATTCGTGGAAAATACGACATGGTAGAATGTGATTTTATTTGGGAATACCCTAATCGTAAAGTAATTGATCATTCTAATGTTGAAGATAATTATTTTACAGATATTCGCGTTCCAGCGTGGAATAAACTATATAAAACTGAACTAGTAATAGAAAAAAAGTTACAATTTCCTGTAGGGCTTCATTATGAAGACATTGCTTTTTGTTATGAAATATTACCATGGACAGAAAATATTGGTTATGTAAAAGAACCTCTTTATCACTATATCCAAAGAGATGATTCCATTGCTAATACACAAGATGTCAGAGTAAGAGAATTATATGACATTTTAAATACTGTATTAGATTATTATCAGAAAAATAAATTACTATCGAAATATCATGATGAAATAGAATATGTTTTTATTCGTTATATATTAGGAAGAAGTTTTTACCGTATTTCTAGTTTGGAAGATAAAAAATTACGTAATCAATATTTAAAAGAAGGTTATGATTTATTAAATGAGAAATTTCCTAACTGGAAGAAAAATCAATTTTTAAAGAAAAAAAAGGGCATTCGTAATTTTTATTACAGACATATGAATCGTACTTTTTATTATTGGTCAGCGAAGTTATTTCATGCATTTGGAAAAATTATTCTTCGTATTCCTAAGAGTTGGAGGTAAGTTATGAAAAAGATAAAAGAAAATTGGAAAATTGAATATTTATTTTATCTTTTTTTAATCATATCTCCTTTTTTAGATTCTTTTAGTTTTTTATTTCATAATTGGTTTTCAAATATATCGGTATCACCTACTGTATTATTACGATTAGTGATTCCTACAGTTTTATTTGTATATTTATTTCTTCATGAAAAACAAAATCGTATGAAAATGATTGTATTAGGTCTTATTTATTTTTCATATGCATGTGGTCATACAATTTGTTATTATATTTATCACACAAATAGTGCATATGGTTCTATTTTTCACGAAATACAGTATTTATTAAACTATACTTATATGATGGTTATCTTTTATATTTTATATTGTTTTCGTAAAGAAAAGAAATTAGATGATATTCCACGCTATGTTTCTTATTTCTTGTGGGGATATATTGCTCTTTTATATATATCAATATTAAGTGGCACCTCATCACATACCTATATTGATGGAATTGGTTATAAAGGTTGGAACTCATCAGGAAATGCAGTGGGTTCTATCTTGCTATTATGTCTTATCATCGCATTACCTCTATTTATAAAAGAAAAAAAGAAACATCAAATGATTCTTGTATTATTAACAGGTATTTATTTAATGTGTTTATTAGGAACAAGAGTAGGATTATTAGGCTTTCCACTTGTTATGATTACTTTTCTTTTATGTATGTTATTATTTTCGAAAAAGAGAAAGATAATTTCCGGAAAAATACTTGCTATTGGTATTACGTGTATTGTTGTAATTGGAATTGGGGTATTTATTTTTGGCTCTCATACATTAGAACGTCAAAAACACTTAGAAGAGGAAAGTAATCAAGTAGTTGATACTGTTACCAATGAAGAGTCTCATATTACTGGCGATGCATTAAATTATGTTCACCAAATTGAAGATGGATTAATGGATGAACATTTTATGGATCAAGCCCAACAACAAGCATTACTAGATATGTACCATACAGCTAACCAGTGGAATTTAAGTAATTCTAATCGTCGGGTACAACAATTTCTATATCATACTTATTTAGTAAAAGAACAACATAGTCCTCTTCGTATCTTATTTGGTAATGGCTATTTAGCAAATTACAGTGAAATGACACTAGAAATGGAAGTTCCTGCTATGTTATATAATTTTGGAATTTTTGGTTTTATACTATATATGGGAGTTTATATAACGATCTTTATTTTAGCCGTCTTTGATTTTTTACGTTATTTTAAAAAAGTAACCCCTACTTACGCATTTTACTTATTTGGGGCATTTTTAACATTTGGATTATCTATGATGGCAGGATATACTTTCTTTCATGTTTCATGTATGGTTATTATTGCCATTTTATTCCTTTTATTAAATGAAAAAAGAAAAGAGTTGGTTGTATGAAAAAGATTGTGTTTGGGATTACAAGTTTAAGACCTGGTGGTGCTGAACGTGTTTTAATTGATATCGTAAACCATTTTAAAAATGATTATGAGATTACTATTTTTTCCATCTATGGTGACGGTGAGTTCGAAAAACAATTAGATAAAAAAATACATTTTCAATCCCTTTATCCACATACATATAATAGTTATCCAAAGTGGAAAAAAATATGGTTTTCCATGCAATTTGTACTTCCATTTTTTCGCAATCATATTTATAAAAAATATATAAAAAATAAATATGATTTAGAAATTGCTTTTTTAGAAGGACCAATTACTTGGCTTATGAGTAGTAAATCTCAAACCAAAAAGTATGCTTGGATTCATAACGATTTAGTATGTATTTATAAAAACCATTTTTTAAAAAGAAAATTGAGTGAACATGCATATCGAAAATATCACAAATTAATCTTCGTATCGCAAGATAATTTACAGAAATTCAAACAGATTTTTCCTCGTAACCAACTTCCTAAACAAGTGATTTATAATTATATAAACGAACATGAAGTGATAGAAAAAGCAAATGCTTTTGCCGTTACAGAAATAAAACAAGATTTACCCAATTTCTTACAAGTATCTCGCTTGACAGAACAAAAAGCAGTTATGAGATTATTAGATGCCCATCGCTTATTAATTCAACATAATAACCTTCATCGTATTTATATCATTGGTGATGGTCCTTTAAAACAAGAGTTACAACAAAAAATAACAAACTATGGATTAGAAGATACTTTTGTCTTACTAGGTCAAAAAGAAAACCCTTATCCATACATGAAACATGCTGATACCTTTTTGCTTGCTTCTTATTATGAGGGTTACCCTATGGTGTTATTAGAGGCAAAAATATTAAATAAAGATATATTAATTACAGATAGTGCGGCGAAAGAAGTTTTATTAAATTATGATAAAGGAATGATTGTAGAAAATACAGAACAGGGAATTATTGAAGGAATAAAACAGATGATAGAAAAAAAAGATACAACAGATGAAAGACAACCTTTTTCTAATGCTACAATTTTAGAAGATTTAAAAGAATTGTTAGGTGAATAATATGAAAATATCAATTGTTACTTCTACTTATAATAGAAGAGATTTATTGCCACGATTAAAAGATAGTATTTTTGAGAATGCGAAAGATTATTCGAATATAGAATGGTTGATTATGGATGATGGTTCTCCTATTACTGTAAAGGATATGGTTGAAGTATGGAAACAGGAAGCGAATTTCCCAATTTATTTTTATACACAAGAAAATCAAGGAAAAATGGCAGCTTTGAACCATTTACTTCCTCACGTTTCAGGAGATATTGTAATAGAAATGGATGACGATGATTATTTCATGTCTCATATTTTTAAAATGATTGTAGAGGATTATGAGAAAATAAAAGATAATGATCAAGTGTATGGTATTATTTATGAAAAAGAATTAACAGAACATAATCAAAAGATTCCAGATAGATTAAATGGTAAGATTCGAAAGTTATATGATTTACACTATCGAGAAAATGCTGATTTTGATATGGTATTAACTTTTAAAGCAGACTATCGGAAACAATTTGAATATCGTTTAGAACATGGAGAAAGATTTAGTACAGAAGCACGCATGTATTATCAAATGGATGAAAAAAAAGAAGGGCTACTAATTCGTAATGTTCCTATTATGATTTGTGAATATCAAGATACAGGTTATACAAAAGGATTACAAAAAATATTTAAAAATAATCCATATGGATATTTTGAATTCTTTAAAGAAGCATTAAATTATGATATGAAGAGAGTACATTTTAATAGAAGATTATATCTGATTAAACATTATATATTATTTACATATTTAACAAAACGTACTTTTCAAGAAGCGTCTAAATATATTTCTGGTCTTAATCAATTCTTATTTACATGTTTATATATTCCTGGTAAAATTGCTTCTAAGAAAAGATTTGGTGATCATAAATGAAAAAGAAACTATTTTTTACTGCTTATTCTCTTTCTTTAGGGGGAATAGAAAAAGCTTTAGTAAATTTATTGACTGTTTTGGATAAAGAAAAATATGATATTACATTAGTTTTAGAAAAAAAAGAAGGTATTTTCCAAGATCAATTACCAGAACATATTCATGTCATTGAATATTCATTAGATCATTCTAAAAATGTCCTTGTGAGGAAGATAAAAAATCGTCTTCATTTGATAAAATGGAAAATCAAACATAGAAACAAATATGATTTTGCAATTTCATTTGCAACCTATTCTGTTCCTGGAGCCCATCTTGCTTTAAATGCCTCTTTCAATAATGCATTATGGATTCATAATAATTATTATCAACTTTATAATGGAAATGTACGTGAAATGAAACAATTTTTTCGCCGTATCAAACTGAAGAAATTTAAGCATCATGTATATGTTTCTTATGATAATATGAATAGTATGTTAAAATATTTTCCTCAATATAAAAATCGTTCTATGGTTTGTAATAATATGATAGATTATCAAACGATTAGAAAAAAGGCAAACGAAACGATTTCTGTGGAAAAAAAAGGAATTACTTTTGTGAATGTTGGAAGACATGAGGAACATCAAAAACGTTTATCGCGTATTATTGATGCAACAGATCGCTTAAAAAGAGAAGGTTATCAATTTCAAGTGTGGTTTGTTGGGGATGGAGTGAATCATAAAAAATATAAGGAACAAGTGAAAGTATTAGGTTTAGATGATATGATTGTTTTCTTTGGTAAACAACAGAATCCTTATCCGTATTATAAATTAGCTGATGCGGTATTATTATCTTCTAAGTATGAAGGATATCCTGTTGTTTTTGTAGAAGCAATGACTTTAAATAAACCAATTGTTACAACGGCAGTATCTGATTATCGAGAGATAGAGAATCGATATGGAATTGTAGTTGAGAATAATGCCAGTGCTATTTATGGTGGTATGAAACAATTCTTAGATCATGGCTTTGTAATTTCTGATGCTTTTGATCCGCAAAAGTTTAATGATAAGATGTTGGATATTTTTGAAAACTTGGTGAGTGGTAAAAAATAAATCACTGATTTTCAGTGATTTATTTGGTTTCTATTAGGCATTATGTTATAATAAAAAGAGAAATGGAGTGTTAGCATGCTAAAGAAAAAAGACAAGAACAATGACATCGCCATTGAAGTGAATGATGTAGATAAATCATTTAAAGTTTATTACGATAAAGCAAATACGTTAAAGGAAAGAATTCTTTTTTGGAATCGTAATCGTCATGAGGTACGTGAAGTATTAAGTGATATTACTTTGACAATTCATAAGGGAGAGACTGTTGCTTTAGTTGGTATTAATGGAAGTGGAAAAAGTACTTTGTTAAAACTAATGACACAGATTATTTATCCTAATAAAGGAACTATTAAAACATATGGTAAATTGGTATCATTACTTGAATTAGGTGCTGGATTTCATCCGGATTTTTCAGGACGTGAAAATATTTATTTTAATGCTTCTATTTTTGGTTTATCCAAGAAGGAGATAGATGCGAGATTAGATGATATTATTGCTTTTTCAGAATTAGGAGAATATATTGATAATCCTGTGCGTACTTATTCTTCTGGAATGTATATGAGACTAGCATTTTCTATTGCGATTAATGTAGATGCAGAAATTCTATTAATTGATGAGATTTTGGCTGTTGGAGATCAACACTTCCAAGAACGCTGTTACGAGAAGATGATGGAACTGAAAAAGGAAGGAAAAACGATGGTATTTGTAACACATAGTATGAGTGCTGTTAAAAAGTTCTGTGATCGTGCTGTATGGTTGTCAAATGGACGTGTTCGTATGGATGGAAATACAGAAGATGTTGTCAATGAATATTTAAAAGTATGTAGTTAGGAAGTGTATTATGGCAAATATTGATTATCGTTTAGAGCCTGGTCGCACATTAAGGCCATATAGACAATTTGAAAAACACGATCCAGTGATTAGTATTATTACTCCATCTTGGAATCCAAGTGATAAGATTTTTCAATTGGCAAATTGTATTTTAAATCAAACTTATCCTTATTATGAATGGATTATTGTAGATGATGAATCTACGAATGAGAATAGTTTAGAATATTTTAAAAAATTAGAAAAGATGGATTCTCGTATTCATGTTTTACATAAAAAGAATGCAGGACCTGCTAAAGCGCGTGATTATGGTGTTGAGCATTCTAATAAACAAACAAAATATATTGTATTAATTGACGACGATGATTTAATGGATCCGACTTTTTTGGAAACTTCATATTTTTCTATGAATACGCATCCAGATGCTAGTTGGTGTTATTCCGATAATATTAATTTTGGTGAAGAAGAGAATACTTGGAATAAGAATTTTTCTAGTGATCGTATGAAATATGAGAATATTTTAGTTTCTCATGCTTTGATAAAAAAAGAAGATTATCTTTCTGTAGGTGGATATGAATTAGAAGGTAAAGCTTTATACGAGGATTGGATTTTTTGGTTAAAATTAATTGCGCAAAATAAATTTCCAATTCATATGAGTTATTATGGGTTCTGGTATCGTAGAATGCAGGGAGGGCAATTAAATAGTGCTCGAAAGCATCATAAAGATAATTTATCAATGGTGAAGGAGTATGCAAATAAAATCAATCATCGTGTAAAAGCAATTGAATATCCAAAAGATGATTATAATTGGGATACGATTTGTGAAAAAATTGATACAGTAGTTGTTCCAAAGTATCACAAAGATAACAAAAAAAATATTTTGATTATCATTCCATGGATGGTTTTGGGTGGAGCTGATAAATTTAATTTAGATTTAATTCGTTTAGTGAATAAAGATAAATATCGTTTTACTGTATTATCTATGCAGCCTACAGAATATGCATGGCGTCAACAATATAGTGAACTGTGTGATGATGTGTTTGATTTATCTAGTTTTATAGATCGTAAAGATTGGCTTGCGTTTATTAATTATATGATCGAATCTAGAAATATTGATTTAGTATTGAATACCAATAGTCAGAGTGGATATGCGATGTTGCCATATATTCGTGCGAAATATCCATCTATGCCGATTATGGATTATATTCATATGGAAGAATGGTATAATCGTAACGGTGGATATTCAAGGGATTCTGCAGGTGTTGGTTCTGTGATTGATAAAACGTTATTTTGTAATCAAAACAGTGAACGTATTTTGGTTGATTACTTTAAGCGAAATCCAGAATCAGTAGGAACTGTTTACATTGGAGTAGATGCGGATAAGTTTAATCCTGAAAAATATGATAGAAAGTCATTACAAGAAAAATATCATATTCCATCAAATCGTACGATTATTTCTTTGATTGCCCGTATTGATTATCAAAAGCGTCCATTTTTATTAATGCAGATTATTAAGAAAACAGTTGAAAAGAAAAAGGATGTTTTATTCCTAATTGCTGGAGATGGACCATTACTTCCAGATATTAAAAGAATTGCTCGTGATCAAGGATTAGATTCTTATGTTCGTTTTTTAGGAAAAACTGATAAACCAGATGAATTATATGCAATTAGTGATATGACATTAAACTGTTCTATCAAAGAAGGTTTAGCACTTACTGCATACGAGTCATTAGCAATGGGAGTTCCAGTTGTTTCTTGTGATGTGGGTGGACAAAAAGAATTAATTAATAAAGATACTGGAGTCATTGTACCATGTTTACAAAATGAAGAAGATATTTTTGATTTTAATTATCAAGAAGAAGATATTCAAAATTATGTCAATGGTATTTTGAAAATTTCAAAACATTTAGATCAATATAAGAAAGCATGTCGTAAACGCATTTTAGATGGATTTACAATCGATAATATGGCTGAAAATATGCAACGTGAATTCGATCAATTATTAAATAAAAAGTTGCCAAAAACAAGTGATCTTACAAATCATTTAGATATTACAAAAGAATTAATTACTATGTTTTTTCTTGCTGATAAACCACAATATCAATGGTTAGTTACCAAATATAATCGTGATGTTTATGGTATGGATAAACCAATGGAAGAATTAAGTAAGAAAGAAAGATTCTTATTAAAAGGACAAGCATTAGCAGCTAGATTACATATTCCAGAGGAGGCAGAATTATGTTTCCGTTTCTTCTATGAAATTGCACGACAAATTAAACATTTTTTTGAATCAATTATTATGGTTCCTGTGTTACTTGTTCGCTTATTCTTTAAATTTATTGCATTAGAATATCGTCGTATTAAAAGAATCTTAAAAAGAAAGTTGAGTGGAAGAAAATGAATGTATTTCAACGATTAAGTCAGTATCGTGAATTTCTTAGAACTAGTATTCGAAAAGAAATTCGCGGTAAATATAAAAAATCATTTTTAGGAATTTTATGGTCATTTTTAAATCCATTACTTATGTTAATGGTATATGCGATTATTTTCCCGATTATTTTAAAATCACCGGAAAAAAATTATACAATGTTTTTGATGACTGCTTTAATTCCTTGGACATTTTTTACAACAGGAATTACACAAGGTGCAGCTGTTGTAATTGCCAATGCGAATATTTTAAAAAAGGTATATTTTCCAAGAGAAATATTACCAATTTCAATTGTTACAAGTGGCCTTGTTAATTTCTTGATTTCTTGTATTATTATCTTTATCTTTTTGATTTTTACAGGAATTGGTTTTAGTAAATATTTGATCTTTTTCCCATTATATGTTTTGATTGAATATATTTTGATTTTAGGATTTGTATTTATCCTTTCATCTGTTACTGTTTATTTAAGAGATTTAGAACATATTATTGGTGTTGTAATTCAAGCTTTGTTTTATGCGACACCAATCGTATATTCTATGAGTATGATTCCAAAGGCATTTGATTGGGTATTTAAGATTAATCCAATGGCTTATGTGATTCAAGGATTTAGAGATACACTTTATTATCAAACGATGCCTGATTTACAAGGGTTGGCTATTATCGCTGTATTTAGTTTGGTATTGTTATATGTAGGCTATAGAATTTTCTATCGTTTACAGAAGAATTTTGCAGAGGAGTTATAGTTTATGGATAAATTGTATATTGTAGTACCTTGTTATATTGAAGAAGAAGTTTTGCCAGAAACATCAAAGCGTTTAAAGGCAAAAATGAATCAGTTGATAAAAGCTAAAAAAATTTCGCCTGATTCTCATGTTGTGTTTGTAAATGATGGTTCTAAAGATAAAACATGGGAATTAATTTCTTCATATAGTGAAAAAGATCATTTATTTGGAGGAATTAATTTATCTCGTAATCGTGGTCATCAAAATGCATTATTAGCAGGACTTATGACTGTAAAAGAAGATGCAGACATGGTTATTTCTATGGATGCGGATTTACAAGATGATATTGACGCAGTTGATCGATTTGTAGATGCATATTATGCTGGAAATGATATTGTTTATGGTGTACGTTCTTCAAGAAAAAAAGATACATTTTTTAAAAGAACAACTGCTCTTGCTTTTTATAAATTAATGTCTCGTATGGGGGTTGAATCTGTTTATAATCATGCCGATTATCGTCTTATGAGTAAACGTGCTTTAAATGCACTAGAAAACTTTAAAGAAGTGAATTTATTTTTAAGAGGAATTATGCCATTAATTGGTTTTCCAAGTACAGTAGTAGAATATGAAAGAAATGAAAGATTTGCTGGAGAAAGTAAATATCCATTAAAGAAAATGTTAAATTTCGCACTCGATGGAATTACTTCTTTCAGTGTGAAACCAATTCGTTTTATTACTGCAATTGGGTTTTTGATTTCTGTTATTAGTGTGATTATGTTTATTTATACAATTGTAAGACATGTGCTTGGTTTTACAGTTGCAGGATGGAGTTCTATTATTATTTCTTTATGGTTCTTAGGTGGTGTACAAATTTTATCCATTGGTGTCATCGGAGAATATATAGGAAAAATATATATGGAAACAAAAGGTCGTCCAAGATTTATTATTGAAAATTATATCATTCATCATACGAAATCAAGAAAATAGAGCTATAATTTAAAGCTCTTTTTTCATGGACGAAAACCGGAAAGTATTGTATAATAAAGATGGTGAAGAACATGAAAAGAGTATTATTTATTTCATCAACAGGGGGCCATTTTAACGAGTTGATGCAACTAGAAAGTATGTTTTCCAAATATGATTATCATATTATTACTGAGAAAACAAAAGCAAGTAAAAGTTTAAAAGATAAATATGCAGGACGTATTGATTTTTTAATTTATGGAACAAAATCTCATCCTATCACATACCCGTTTAAATTATTAGCCAATTGTTTTAAAAGTGTATATTTTTATCTAAAAGTACATCCAGATTATATTATTACAACTGGTACACATACAGCAGGGCCAATGTGTTGTATTGGAAAAATTATGGGTAGTCGGATTATATATATTGAATCATTTGCCAATATTCATACCAAAACAGCCACTGGGAAATTACTTTATCCAATTTCTAACTTATTTATTGTACAATGGAAAGATATGACAAAATTATATAAAGATGCGAAATATGGAGGTTGGATTTACTAATGGTTTTTGTAGTGTTAGGAACAAATGATAAAGATTTTTCACGATTGTTAAAAGCAATTGATAGTGAAATAGAAAAAGGTATGATCCAAGAAGATGTGGTTGTTCAAAGTGGAAAAACAAAGTATAAGTCAAATCATATGAAATTGATTGATTTTCTTTCCATTGATGAATTTAATCAGTATATCGAACAAGCTGATTATATTATTACTCATGGTGGTGTAGGAACCATTTTAGATAGTTTAAAGAAAAATAAAAAAATAATTGCTGTTCCTCGTTTAAAAAAATATAAAGAACATGTAAATGATCATCAAATTCAAATTATAACAGAGTTTGAAAAAGATGGATATTTATTAGGTGTCGATGATTTGAATGAATTAGGAACGGTGATTCAAAAAATAAAGAAATTTAAACCTAAGAAATTTCATTCAAACCAAAAGAAATTTATTCAATTAATTGATAACTACATTAAAAAAGACAATCATACAAGTTGGTATAATCAGTATCGAGAGATGATTAATTATTTAGTATTTGGAGGATTGACTACAGTTGTTAATATTGTTTCCTTTTTCTTGATGGATTTAATGGGAATAAATACTTATGTCAATAATACAATTGCTTGGATATTGTCAGTTGTTTTCGCATATGTTACAAATAAAGTATTTGTTTTTGAGAGTAAGACTACCAATCGTAAGGAACTTACGAAAGAAATTAGTTCTTTCTTTGCTGCTCGCTTGTTTTCTTATGTAGTAGATATGGTTGGAATGTACTTGTTTGTAAGTGTTATGATGGCTAACAAGATGATTGCAAAAGTGATTATGAATGTAGTTGTGATTGTGATTAACTATATATTTAGTAAATTATTTATTTTTAATCAAGATAAAAATGCAAAGAAGGGTTGAGTAGCTCTTCTTTTTTGTTTGGATTTGTGATATGATGGAAGAGATAATAAGGGTGAGGCTTATGAAGATAATACTGTATTTGAATGATAAGAAAATTGATTTTTTATTGCCACAACAAGTATTTGGTAGTTTTGGTTTTGATGAAAATACGCAAGAAGAAAGTAAATTGATTCATATTGAAGCCAAAGATGGAACTTGGGTATTATGCAGTACTTCAGATGTTCAAATTATCGATCAAAATCAGTATGTAAAAGAGACGAAATTAGAGCCAAACCAATTTTATGTTTTGAGAAGAGATGGAAAAAATTATTTGATATATGCTCAAGAAGTAATATTTCCTGGGTTTCAGTTATATACATATCAAAAAGATCTACAAATTACGATTGGCAATCAACAAGATTGTAGTATTCAATATTTGATTCCTTATATGCAAGGAATGTTTGCTAAAATATATTATCGTGAAAATCATTTAATCATAGAACGTATTGGAAAAGGTAATATTTATGTCAATCGAATTGCCTTAAAAGAAAATGCTTATTATATAAAAAATGGCGATTTTATAGATATATACGGTTTACAAATGATTTTTTTAAACGGTACTGTGTTTATTCGTCGGTTAGATCAAAAGATTCTTGTAAATTTGGAGCTTAGTAAATTAGTTGTTTATCAATTTCCAAACGAAGAAGAACCAGAAAATATTGAAATAAAGAATTTAGAATTATATTCGAAAAATTCTTATTTTTCGAAACCACCACGTTTACGTAGAATGATTGAGACAAAAGTTGTGAAGTTAAGTGCACCTCCACGAGATGAAAGTAAAGAGGAAATGCCGATTGCATTAGTAGTAGGCCCAATGTTAACGATGGGGGTTATGTCTGGAACTATGCTTTTGAATACGTTGATGAGGATTTCAGCAAAAGAAGCAACTTGGGCTTCTTCATGGCCACAGTTGGTTACAAGTGGTGCGATGTTGATTTCTATGATTGTATGGCCTATGGTAACACAAGTTTATAATCGTAAAATGAAGAAAAGAAAACGTATTGAAACGGTGGAAAAATATACAAAATATTTGAATGAAAAAAAAGAAGAATTATTACAAGAAGCAAAGTTACAGACTGATATTTTATATGAGAATTTATTGACTGTTGATCAGTGTTTAAACATTATCAAACATCAGGGAATTAATTTTTGGGATAAACGTATTGATCAGAGTGATTTTTTAGTAATACGTTTAGGAATTGGAAAAGAACATTTAGATGTTAAAATTGAATATCCTGATGAAGGATTTACTGTAGATGAAGATGAACTTCGTAAAAAAGCAGATCAATTAGTAGAAGAGTTTCAATATATTTCTAATGTTCCCATTGGTTACTCATTTTATCAAAATAAGACAACTGCCATTATGGGAACGAGTTATAAAGTAATGCATTTAATGCATAATATATTGTTACAATTAATGACATTTTATAGTTATGAAGATGTAAAGATTGTATTGTTTACGAATCAAGAAAGAAAAGAACAATGGAATTATTTAAGGTATTTAAAGCATTGTTTTAATAATGAGGAGAGTATTCGTTTTTTTGCAGATGATTTAGAGAGTGCAAAGAATGTTGCTGATTATTTACAGTTAGAGATTCATAATCGTATGCAGCAAAAGGAAAATCATAATTCAGTAACCTTAAAGCCATATTATTTTATTGTGATTGATGATTATGATCAAGTAAGATATCACGAGTTAATTAAATTGATTACAGAAACTGATGAAAATTTAGGTTTTAGTTTAGTCATCCTAGAAAATAGATTGAGTAAGTTACCAAGTAAATGTAATAATTTTATTTCTGTAGGAGAAAATAGTTCAGGTATTTTGAAAAATTCTTATGAAAATCAGGAACAAGTTACATTTACAGATGAAATCAAGTATGATATCAATATGATGGATGTTGTAAAACAGTTATCAAATATACCAATTGAGTTTGAAGATGGTGTTTCTTCTATTCCAGATTCTATTTCATTTTTAGAGATGGAAAAAGTAGGAAAAGTAGAACAATTGAATATTTTAAATCGTTGGAATACCAATGATTCTACGACGAGTTTAAAAGCAGAAATTGGTGTTGATAGTCAAGAAAATTTAATGTATTTAGATCTACATGAGAAAGCACATGGTCCACATGGATTAATTGCTGGTATGACTGGTAGTGGTAAATCAGAATTTATTATTACTTATATTTTATCTATGGCGATTAATTATAGTCCTGATGATGTTGCCTTTATTTTAATTGACTATAAAGGTGGAGGATTAGCATTTGCCTTTGAAAACAAGGCGACAAATGTGATTTTACCTCATTTAGCAGGAACGATTACAAACTTGGATAAGGCAGAGTTAAATCGTACTCTGGTAAGTATTGATAGTGAAATTAAAAGACGACAAGAAATATTTAACCAAGCAAGAGAACAGTTAGGAGAAAGTACAATTGATATTTATAAATATCAAAGATTTTATAAAGAAGGTAAATTACAAGAACCTGTTCCTCACTTATTTATTATTTGTGATGAATTTGCCGAATTAAAGGTACAGCAACCCGAATTTATGGATAATTTGATTAGTGTTGCTCGTATCGGGCGTAGTTTAGGAATTCATCTTATTTTAGCAACGCAAAAACCAAGTGGTGTAGTAAATGATCAAATTTGGTCTAATACCAAATTTCGTGTTTGTTTAAAAGTACAAGATGAGTCAGATAGTAAAGAGGTATTAAAAGTACCAGATGCTGCTTATTTAAGACAAACAGGACGTTTCTATTTGGAAGTAGGATATAATGAATATTTTGCGCTCGGCCAATCTGCGTGGTGTGGTGATAAATATTATCCATCAGAACGTATTATAAAACATATTGATCGTAGTGTTAATTTTATTGACGATAGTGGGAATGATATTAAGAATACGCAAATTTCTAGTGGGAATAAAACAACTGCTATGGGGGATCAACTATCAGCAATTATGAATATGATTATTATGGTTGCTAATCAAGTAAAGAAACATACTAGAAAGTTATGGTTAGAAAATGTTCCTGATTTTATTTTAGAAAGTGATTTACAAAGTAAATATCAAATATCATTTGATAAAAATAGTCCAATGGCTATTATAGGTGAATATGATGCCCCAGAAAAACAAGAACAGGGTATTGTTGCATATCACTATTTAGATGATGGTAATACCATTGTTTATGGTACAGATGGAGCAGAGAGAGAATTATTCTTAAATACATTATTGTATTCTACTATGAAGAATTATCTATCATCACAAATTCAGTTCTATATGATTGATTATGGTTCTGAATCGTTAAGAAGTTACTTATCTTGTCCACATATTGGTGGTATGGTCTTTGCATCAGAAGATGAAAAATATCATAATTTATTGAAAATGATTCGTGAAGAATTGCAAAATAGAAAACGTATTTTACGTGATTATGGAGGAGAGTATCATACATATTTAGAATCAGGAAAAAATGATTTACCAATACAAGTAATTATTATGAATAATTTTGATTCTATATATGAGAATAATCCAGATATTTATGAACTGTTACCAGAATTAGTACGTGATTCTGAACGATATGGTGTTATTTTTATCTTTACAGTCAATGCCTTTAATTCACTCCCAAGTAAAATAGCGCAAAATTGTAGGAATATTTATGCTTTCCATGTAAAAGATAATGATGAGTATACATCTATCTTTAATCAAAGAGTAAAAGTAATGCCACGTGATATTGTCGGCCGTGGATTATTATTAAATGATGGTATTCATGAATTCCAGGTGGCTCATATTTTTCCTGAAGATGATCATGTAAATCAAAAGATTTTAGAGTTTGTAGAAGGAGAGAAAAATAAAAATCAAGTAAGTGCAAAAAGAATTCCAACACTTCCGGATGTTATTACACTTTCTGATATTCAAGAATATATATCCAATATTCATCGTGTTCCAATTGGAATTGTCAAAAGTGACTTACAAATTTGTTATGTTGATTATTTAAATAATTTAGGAAATATTGTTACTTCTACAAAGTTAGAAAATACGACACATTTTATTTGTAGTTTATCACTTGTATTAGAACAAATGAAAGGTGTTCATACTATGTTATGGGATGCATCTTCTCATTTAGAGAAATATCAAACTTGTTTTCATCAATATTATAATCAACACCTGAATGAAATACTAGATGATATGATTTCATCATTAGAAAAATATTCTTCTTTATCTCAGAAACCTCAACTTGTTGTATTTATCTATGATTTTGATAGATGGATGACAAAATTGAAAGATACGAATCGTCTACAGGTATTTGTACAGAAGATAAAGGAGTATGAGAATTTGTCTTTGGTAATTGCTGATTCATCATTAAAAATTAAAAAGTATGTATTTGAACCATGGTTTACAAGTATATTTAATGTAAATCAAGGGGTATGGATTGGTAGAGGTATCTCTGATCAAAGTTTATTGCATTTATCAAATGTTACACGTGATATGACAAAGACTTATAAGAATGACATGGGATATTTTGTTGATGATGGTTTAGCAACGCTTTGTAAATGGATTGACTTTTTTGTAACAGAAGATACGGGTGATGAATATGAAGAATAAAGTATTAGTAAGGTTAATTGTACCAGAATTAGATACAAGTTTTGATGTTTTTGTACCTATTAATGAAGTGATATGGAGATTGAAAATTTTGTTTATGAAATCAATTTCGGATTTAAGTAGTTTTTCTCTTCCCACAGATGTGAATTATTTATTGTTAAATAAAGATACTGGTAAAATTTATCAAAATAATGAATTAGTATTAAATACGGATATCCGTAATGGTACAGAATTGTTTTTTGTTGCACGTAGTCAATTGTAAACTATTGTAAACAATATTTGACTTTTTAAAAAACTTATATTAATATGAAATTAGATAGGATACTATCTATTATTAAAGGAGGCATAGATATGGCATTAACTGGATTTAATCCTGATGTAGTAAATTCATCAATTAATTCTGTAAAAGCAGCATATGAAAATTTAATTCAAGCACTAGGGAATGATATGCAAACACGTTTTGTAAATGGAATGGCTGATAAATGGGCTTGTAATCAAGCACAAACATTTTTTAACAATTCTTTTAAGCCAGCAATCGATAATTTAATTACAAGTTCAAATGCAATTTTTGAAAGCGTAGTAGCTTCAATGAATAGTGCAGGACAAGCTTGGGCAGCACAAACTGATTCTTCATATTCTCCACAATCATTCTCAGCAATTTCAAAAACAATTGATACTAGTGTAATTCGCGAAAATATTGGTGGAGTAAGAGGAATTGATTTATCATCAGCAACAACAGTTGCTAATCAATTAACTTCAATTGCCGATTCAGCAAAATCAGCACTAACAAGTGCACAACAAGCTGTACAAAACTGTGGATTTATTGGTGGAAATCAAGCAAGTAATTTAATTAATTCCCTAGGAGTTATTAAAACTAAGATTGATAATGCTACTCAAGAAATTTCAAATCAATCAAGAACAGCAATCAACAATACAGTTGAAAGTTATTCTGATACAGAAGGAAAAGTATCACAAGCATTTTCTTCTGAAGGATAAAATGATATAAAGAATACCAGGTGATAATATGGAAATTCATATTGATAAATTAAAGACAACGGTATTACAATTAAATCATTGTATAGAAGAATATGAAGAAATTTATATGAATTTTTATCATGTAATTTCTTCTTCTTCTTTTTTTTGGAATGATAATCGTTCTAAAAAATTTTATGAGGCAATGTATACTGAAAAAAACCAAGTAAAAACAGTTATTGATGAATTATATAGTTTAAAAAGTATCTACGATTATATGATTGGTGAATATGAAAAGATTGGAACTAGATTACAAATTCAGTTAAGTGAAAAACAAAATGTGATTCATTCATTTGATCAATATATAGAAAAAATTCATAGTTGTATACAAATACTTCATGCCATTTCTTTAGATATGTATCCAGAAGTTGCTCCATTATTAACAGAGGAACAAAGTAAATTTATAAAATTGGAACAACAAGTTCAAAAACTAAAAGACCAATTATTAGAATTATTTAATAAAACAGAAGAATTAGAAAATCATATAAATAAAGAGATAAATAGATTGCAAATTCAAAAATTATCAGAGATAGAAGGGGAATATTAATATGGAACAATTTATTCATGAAGAGAAATTTGCACAAGCAATCGAAAAGTTAAAAATGTATTACAAAGAGGAATCACTATTATTTGATTCAATGAACAAGTTATTAGTAACGTTATCACAGGATTATATTTCTGATAATGCCGATGATTTTCACACAGTAGATAATGAATTATTAACAAAATTTCGTATGATTAAAGAAAAACAATTGTATGCTATATCATCTATGGAAAAAGCTCTTTTTGGATATCAAGAGACAAAAGTGAAAGTAGAAAATAAGTTAAAGGATATGATGTAATATGAATTCAGAGGAAATGATCACAAAGCAACAATATCAGTTGTTATTAAAACAAATGAGAACGCTTGAAAAAAATATGGAAGAATTAGAAGATGATTATCAAACAACTAGAAGTAGTGTTGAAAAAAGCATTATGGTGGACCATCATATTGGTTGTGAAAAAGAGTTTGAATTGATACAGGATAACCAAGCATATTTAAAAAAACATTTAATTTATGATATCATTCCTATGATTTCAAAAAAATTATAAAGGAGGAGCAATATGGCAACAAAAATTAAAACATCTTTATTAGCAAATGTAGGTATTGATTTTGATACAAATCAATCCACTTCTAATGTTTCTAGTATATATCCAAAGGCAGGAACTGATAAAAAGAAAGAAGTAGAAGAAGTATCTTTTGAGGGCTTAAATATTCCTCTCTTAAAGTCAACAGAAGAAAAAGCTGTAGAGAGTTTAAAAAAAGCCAATATAACTGGAATTACTTTCGACATGGTTGAATCTTATCAAGGAAATATTATAAAATTAAAAAATGGTACGACGATTACATATACAACACCAGTATATGAACAAATTAGCCAGTCTCAAGCAACTGGTATTATTAAAGATGCTTTTGGAAATGAGTTTACATTTGATAAAAATGGTATTTATCTTAAAAACAGTGCATCTTCAGAAGTATATCAAATTAACAATCAGTTGAATAGTAATGATTATATAGAAGCTTTGTTGAATGATACATTTAAAAATGCTACAGCTCAACAAAAAGAACAGTTTATTCAAAAAATTAGAGATAATTTCTCACTTTATGAAGGTGCTTTAAATCAATTGTTAGAAAAATATAAAGGAAAAGAAGAACAGTTTGAAAAGGATTTTGGTTTTCCAATGTATATTTTTGGAGATGATGGAAATATTCATTTTAATTATGAAACACTTGCTGTGTATCTTTCTAAAAAATTATGGAATGAGCAATATGGATATACTGATTTAGATAAAATTAATAAGGCACAGATTCAATTACGTCCAGAAGCTGGAGGACAGCTATTCCGTATTATGGCAGATGGTTCAATTGGAATTAATAATACCAATTATCCAATTACTTCTATATCGGAATGGGATGAACAAATTCCTAATTTTTCTGATTTAGATGTAAAGAAGTATGGCGTAGGAAATAATTTATTAATTGGACAGTGTACTTGGTTTGCTTCAAGAAGATATTATCAAACACATGGTGTTGTTCCTGTCAGTAGTGGAAATGCAACTGATTGGATCAATAGTGCTGATCAAAGCCATGTAAGTAGTACTCCAAAAAAACATTCGGTTATGGTATTGGGAGGAACAGAATATGGACATGTTGCTTTTGTAGAAGATGTAAAATATGATGCTGCTGGAAATGTAACATCTATTACGATTTCAGAAGCGAATGTAAATGGGGATCCACATAACGTTGAAAGTACCGTGGCTCGTGCTGAACAATTAACACGTGTCAATACCTATAGTAGTGTTCAAGAATATAGTAATTTGGTTCAAATGCCTGTTAAAGGATTTATTTATTAGAAGAAAGTATATATTACTTTCTTTTGTTTTAAATTATATAAAAATACATATAGTTTAATAGGTGATACTATGCTAAAGTACAAATTATATGTATTTTTTTCATTTCTGACATTACTTTGTCTTATTTCTTTTAGTCAAGCAAAAACTGTGAAAGAACCATTATATCAGAAAACTATTTTTTTAGATGCAGGACATGGTGGACCTGATAGTGGTGCTTTATATCGCAATATTTATGAAAAAGATATTAATTTGAGTATTGTTAAAAAATTGGAACAAGCGTTAAAAAAGAAAGGTGCACAAGTCTTTTTGACACGGGATGGTGATTATGATTTATCTGTACCATATACAGTCAATCGTAAGCGTAGTGATCTTTCAAGAAGAAGTAATATGATAAATCGCTCTCAGTGTGATTTATATATTTCAATTCATTTAAATGCTGATACTTCTACTACTTATCATGGAGCACAAGTCTTTTATGATAGTAAAGTAAAACAAAATAAAAAAATAGCTGAAATCATTCAATCTGATTTAAAGCAGTATTTGTATACCACAAGGGATGCAAAACAAAAAAATGATATGTATTTATTTCATCGTTTAGAAAAACCTGGAGTTTTAGTTGAAATAGGCTATATTACGAATCCGAATGATCGTTATTTACTATTGCAAAATGAATATCAAGAAAAAGTTGCTAATATTTTAACGAATAGTATTATCCGTTATTTTTATAAAAAATAATTATATTTTTCTATTTGATAATAAAACATAAAAAAAACATATTTCACCACAATTTTTGTGATATAATTAACCTAGGTGAGAGTATGAGGAGCAAGATATTTAAAACCCTGGATGAACAACTTGCTATCTTAGAAGAACGTGGCTTGGTGATTCAGGACTATGATAAAGCAAAGGCAATTTTATTCCGTGAGAATTATTTTTTTATTAATGGATATCGTCATTTATTTGCAAAAAGTCCTAAAAATGATCAATTTATTACCGGAACAACTTTTGACGAATTATATGCAACTTTTACTTTCGACCGTAGTCTTAGAAATTTAATGTTTAAATATTTGCTCATTATTGAAAACAATATAAAATCTATTATAAGTTATCAATTATCTAGAAAATATGGATATAAAGAAAAAGAATACTTAAACCCAAATAACTTTACGCAAGATTCTATGAAAACAAGACAAGTACATGATATTTTGTCTAAGATGAAAAGACAAATTCGCGTTAATGGAAAGCAGCATACTGCGACCTCTCACTATCTATTAAATTACGGATATATTCCAATGTGGATCTTGGTAAAAGTATTGTCCTTTGGAATTGTTTCTGAGTTATATACGATTTTAAAATCAGAAGATCAATTAGTAATTGCTGACTTTTATCATATTGATACAGAAACATTAGGTGTCTTTTTAGCACTTCTTTCTAATTTTAGAAACTTATGTGCTCATGAAGATATTTTATATGATCATAGGACACAACGTTCCATACCTGATAATAAATATCATTATGCGCTTCATATAGATAAAACAGATGATGAATATAATTATGGGAAAAATGATTTATTTGCTTTAATTATTATTATGAAATATATGTTATCTTCTGAAGAGTTTTCCGATATGATGAATGAACTTAGTTATGAGATTGATCGATTGGATGGTATTGTGAATGTTGTTCCATTAAATACAATACTAAATAAAATTGGTTTTCCAGATAATTGGCGTGATATTGAACTTTTAGATTAGGAGGTATTATGAAACAGAATACAAAACAAAAAGTAATTTATATTGTATCAATTATTATTGCGATTTTTGTTGGTGTGATTGCAACAATACTAGTCTTAAAATTTGTTCCAGGAACAAAAGAAGTTGTGAATCGTACTGTAAAAGATGTAAGCATTGAGGAAACCAATACGATTAAAGAATCGATTGCGAAAATAAAAGATGCAGTGGTTGTGATTGAATCTTACAAAAACGGTCAGAAGATATCTCAAGGATCTGGATTTGTCTATAAAAAAGAAGATCAAAAAGGTTATGTGTTAACAAACCATCATGTCATTGATGGTGCTGATGAAATAAAAGTAGTAAATAACAATGATCAATCTGTTGATGCAAAATTATTAGGTAGTGATGAATTATCTGATTTAGCAGTTCTTTCAATTGATGAGAGTGCAGTTATGGATGTTGCAACCTTTGGAAAGAGTGAAGATGTAGAGGTAGGAGATACAGTGTTTACTGTAGGAACACCTCTTGGAAATGAATATAAAGGAACGGTTACAAAAGGTATCTTATCTGGGAAAAATCGTCTTGTATCAGTGGATACAACTTCTGGAGGATTTGTTATGGAAGTATTACAAACAGATGCTGCAATGAACCCAGGAAATAGTGGTGGTCCACTTGTAAATATCAATGGAGAAGTAATTGGTGTTAATTCTTTAAAACTTGTTGAAGATGAAATCGAAGGTATGGGTTTTGCCATTCCATCTGAATTAGTACAAACAGAATTAGAGTCTTTAGAGCAAGGGAAAGAAATTGTACGTCCTAAATTAGGAGTTGAATTTACAGATTTATCTAATTCTTATCTTTTATATCGTAGTGGCATTATGATAGATAAAGATATTGATCAAGGTGTTGTAGTAGTAAGTGTATCTAAAGGAACACCTGCTAGTGATGCTGGTTTACAAACAGGAGATGTTATTACGGAAATGGATGGAACAGCTGTAGAAAATACAAGTCATTTTAGATATTTATTATATAAACATAAAGTAGGAGATACAGTAACAATTAAATATATTCGCAATGGTAATACAGAAGAAGTAAAATTACATTTAAATCAAGAAGCATAAAAACTAACTTTATTGGTTAGTTTTTTTTCACCTATATATTGAAATCTCTTATTTTATAGAGTTTTTTTGTGACAAAGTATAATCATTTACATATTTTAATATAGGGGTGAAAACATGAATAATCCAAGAATTGTCATTGATGCAGGACATGGTGGTACGGATGGTGGAGCAACCGGAAATGGTATTATAGAAAAAAATTTAACTTTAGATATTTCTAAATATATGTATAATCGTTTTCGTGAGCTTGGAATTCCTGTTACGATGACTAGAACTACAGATGAAACATTGTCTCCTACAGAGCGTGTAAATCGTATTATGGATGCATATGGTGATGAGAAGGGAGTCATTATTATTTCTAATCACATCAATGCTGGGGGTGGTGATGGTGCCGAAGTAATTTATGCTCTTCGGGATGATGCAACTTTAGCCAATGATATTTTAACAGAATTAGAAAAAAGTGGGCAAAATGTGAGAGAAGCATTCCAAAGAAGATTACCAAGTAATACTGCCAAAGATTATTATTTCATTCATAGAGATACAGGAATGAATACAGAGCCAGTAATTGTAGAATATGGTTTTTTAGATAGTACTGGAGATGATCCTGAGCAATTAAAAGAAGATTATGATATCTTAGCAGAAGCAGTTGTCCGTGGTGTGATGAAGTATATTGGCAAACCATATTCTGGTGGAGAAATAGAAGGTACTTATACAGTCAAAAGTGGAGACAGTCTATGGAGTATCGCCAATCGTTTTAATACGACTGTTGCCGAAATAAAACGACTGAATAATTTAAATACCAATGCACTGCAAGTAGGTCAAGTTTTGAAATTGCCAACAGGAAATGAGAATACAAATGATAGTCAAGGAAATACCTATACAGTAAAAAGTGGAGATAGTTTATGGAGTATTGCGAATCGTTTTCATACAACTGTTCCTGAATTAAAAACATTAAATAATTTAAATACCAATACTTTACAAATTGGGCAAATATTAAAATTACCAATCAACAATGGAAATACAAATATTAACCAAGAAAGTACATATATAGTAAAAAGCGGGGATAGCTTATGGAGTATAGCCCGCAAATATGATATAAGCGTTAGTGAATTACAAAATTTAAATAATTTAACTTCTACTACTTTACAGGTAGGTCAAGTATTAAAGGTACCACAAAATAATTCAAATAATGCAGATAGTTCTATCAATACATATATAGTAAAAAGTGGAGATAGCTTGTGGAGTATCGCCAATCGTTTTGGAACAACAGTAGATGAGTTAAAACGTTTGAATGGATTAAATAGTAATATTTTAAATATTGGTCAAGTGTTAAAATTACCAGGTAATATAAATTCTAATCAGACATATATTGTAAAAGCTGGAGATAGTTTATGGAATATCGCACAACGTTTTCAAACGACAGTAGATGCATTAAAAGAAAAAAACAATTTAGTGAATAATAATTTGACGATTGGTCAAGTTTTACAAATATAAATAAAGCCGGTATAACCGGCTTTTAGTGAATTTCTTTACATTCTCCAGGATCAGGAGCATAAAAACAATGATTTTTATATTTTCCCGTATTATATTGTCCCCACCAAGTGGTTTGACATGCATTCCCTGTTCCTGGGGCATAAAACCATAATGCATTGGTAGCTGGATGAAAATATTCACCACGTATGACACGATCTGCAAGATTACGTTCTGCTGTAGTAGGATTACTATAAAATAATGGACTATTTATTCCTGTAAATCCTCCTGGTGATTGATAAATTACATCACTGATTGTGTTGACATTACTAAAGGTTAAACAGTTTGCAATGCCTCTATTTACAACAACGTTACCAACCATGAGTTGCCCTAAATTTCCTTCTCCTGTCGCTTCTGCCCGCATTAATCTAGCTAATAAATCTCGCTCTTTTGATGTTGCTTTAATGATCCCCATAAATCCCTCCTTTTTCTATTATATGTATAATATTACACAATTTGACAAAACTAGTAAAAAAAGCTACAATACCTCCATAAGAAGGGATTAAAATGAAAGAAAAACACAATGATTATATCATGATGATTCTTGTAGTATTTTTAATTTTATTCTTTTTGGGTGGTTTTATTTATGTACAGAGTTTAAGTGAAGTTTCATCAAATAAAACAAAGAAAGAAGAAAATTCTATTACTGAATTAAAGAAGAAAGATGATAATCAAGAAGTAATAAAAGAAACTGCAGATGATGAAAATAGACAAATTGACGAAGTTACAGTAACAGATATTGTTCCTACACCAGCGAATGGAATTCAAAATGAGCAAGATGTGATAGAATACATGGAAAGTATGGAGAATTCTGTTATAAATTCTAGTGAAAAAGATACGAATGATTGGAAAGTTAAAGCCAAAAAGTTGTTTATCACAGTGATTGATTTTATCTTTTATGATGGAAAGATCGGTGATTATACGTTCCAACAATTAAGTGATTCTGGAAAGCAAAAAGTTATTCAAATAGCAACTAATATAGATGGAATGATTGAGTCATATTCTCCAAATTATAAAGAAAGACTTGTTTCTCAAGGTAAAAGAACTTATCAAACCGTTTCAGACAAATTAACTGAGTATAAAAATCAATATTTTGCTGATGTAAAATCAGTGATTGGTGAAGAAAATTATGAACAAGCGGGAAATGTTTATCGTGAAGTAAAAGAAAAAGCAAATTCTGTGAAAGATAAAGTTGTAGATAAATCAAAGGATATATATCAACAAGGAAAAGAAGCGGCAGGAAAATTAAAAGATAAATGGAATGATTGGTATCAATCATGGAAACAAGAATAGAGAGGTGATAATTGTGAAAAATAAAATTAAAAAATTACGAATTTTTTCTTGTGCTTCCGTGATCGCTCTTTCATCTATTTTAGTGGGGTGTGGAAATCAAGAAGAAAACATAGCAACCGATGTTACAGAAGAAGTAACACCTGAGATCAATTCAGAACAAAATCGTGAAGAAGAACAAACATTGATGGATAAATATATGGATTTACCAATTTATAATGATCGTGATCGAGCTGCTTTTGAGGATATGAAAGATAGTTTTGAAGGGGCTTTTGATACATCTTCATTAGAAGATTTTAAAGAAGAATGGGCATTAAAAATTGATTATTTTAAGCGTTTCTTACAAAATGATCCAAGTGCAACATATGGTGGATATACATTAAGTGAATTATCGGAAGAAGCTCAAAGTAAAGCAAAAGATTTATATCATAGTATTGATCGTTATTTTAGTGAACATATTAGTTCTTATGATGAATTAAAAGAAAAAATAAAAAGTGGAACACAAAAAATCATAGAACGTGGAAAAAATGGTTGGGAACGATTTAAAGATAATGAAGGAAAAGCAATTAAAGATAAGGCAAATGAATGGTTAGATACTTATTTTCCGGAAAATTATGAATAATTATTCACGAAAATAGGGAAATGTTTTAATTATGACAATTTTGATGTATAATATAGTTAGCTATCATAAAAGGAGCAGTTAGTATGAGTAAAAGAAGTAAAATATTAATTATAACATTTTTTGTAGTGGCAATCATACTCATTACATTAGGGATATTTCTCATGAATGATATTAGTTTTTTATTAATTGGACTTGCTACTATTTTAATTGGACTTGCTCTTTTTATCATTATTTATGAATATTCTAATAGAATGAAAAAATAAGGGATATCCCTTATTTTTCAATATGTTTTAATAATTTTAAAGTGATATAATTACACCTCAATTTGACATATTTCGACTTTTTTGTTAAAATCGAACATGTTTTCCGAAAAAATTTTTGATGAGGTGAAAATTGTGAAAGAAAAACGGTATGTAAATGCCATTATCGGATTAGGAGTATCTATTTTCTTGTTAGGTGCTTCTACAATTGGGACAACCCCAAAAATGGATTCTTTAAAAGAATCTGATAAGGATAATACATTTACATCTTCAATCAAGACAACTCATAAAAGTTTGATTGAGAAAAGCGAAGAAATGATCGTATCAGGTCAGCAAATAAAATTAGGTGCTGGTGTTAGTACTGTATACGATGATATGACTTTAGAACAATTAGCAGAAAAGATAGAACGTAACTTAAATTCAACGTTAATCGGTAAAGGTTATTTGATTGCTAGTTATTCTTTACAACAAGGAGTAGATCCATATTTAGCACTTGCTATTATGCTACATGAGACTGGATGTGCTTGGAGTTGTAGTTCATTAACACAAGTAAATCATAACGTTGGAGGTATGAGAGGTAGTAATGGATATTTATACTTCGCAACGATCGATGAAGGAATCAGAGCTTTTATCGATAATTTGAGTAGAAATTATGTACGATATGGTTTAACAACTGCAGAAACAATGAATAGTAAATATGCGGAAAACCCAAATTGGCATGTAGCTGTAAACCGTTATATCGAACAAATAAAGGCAAGTTAATTTGCCTTTTTTTGTTACTTATGTTATAATATGCCCCGTTAAACAAAAGGGGGAACTTTATATGGTTTGTAAAAATTGTGGAGAATATGTGAATGAGAAGTTTGAGTACTGTCCATATTGTGGTGACTTCTTAGATAAGAGCCAATATATGGAAAACGAAATAGAATATAAAATTTATCCTACTTGTAGTGTATGGACAGAATTAATACCAGATTTAAAAACAATTTTAATTTTAGTACTTTTAACATTTATTAATTTTTATTTCCAAGATTTTTTATTGATGAATGAGTATTATAGCCCAAACTATATTTGGATTTTATATATTGTAGTCTTTTTATGGTATGACATGAAAGCTATTGTGAAAAAATTACGTTTTCAAAAAATTGAATATTGTTTTTACAAAGATCATTTAGAATACCATGAACGTTTTGGAAGAAAAATTATGCATAGTGTTCGTTATAATACCATTAGTGATATAGCTATCCATCAGTCATGGATTGAGTCTATGTTTCACCGTGGTACTTTAGCACTCTATACTTCTAATCGTGAAGATTACGGAATTTATATTCACGATATTAAAAATGTAGAAGAAGCCTACTATCAAGTAAAAAATATGATCGATAGTGCAAACCATCATTAAAAGCAGTTTTCTGCTTTTTTTGTTGACTTTCTAATTTGACATCGACTATGATATAGATAGAAGTGGGTGAGATAGTGAGACAATATCAATTAATTGGATTAAAAACGATAGAAGATGCTATCAAAATTGAAAATGAATTAAAAAAAGTAACACAATTGGATCAAGTTTCTGTAGATTATATGAATGAAACTTTAAATATCTCAGCGAAGAAAATATCTAAGTCTTTATTTACGAAAATGAAAGCAATTATAAAAATGATTGATGAAGATATCATGATCCACAAAAAAAAGCCGCAAAGAATATTTTTATCCACAGCTTTATTTATTTTTTCACTTCTTTTATTTACTTTTTATTACTTTTTTCAAACTCAAGATGTTTTATCCACAGTATTTTTTATAGCAAGTCTTGTGATTAGCATTATTTTACTATTTTATCCACAGGAAAACTTTTTCTCCAAGTTTTATGATTGGCAGGAACGTATATTTGTTTTCATTGTTGTTATTGTCTTACTATTAGTACATTCTCCGTTTTTTTCTATATTGATTGTTATCATGATAAATGGAGTTAATTTGTTTGAACATATATTATATACTTATAAATATAACAAACAATTTTCTATGACTGAATCTATGTTGTTTGCTAATATGAAAAGAGAAAATCATGTGGTTCGTGTTCCGATAAAGGAAGTACAGGTTGACGATATTATTTATGTAAAACCAGGTGAAAAAATTCCTGTGGATGGTATTATTATCGATGGTAAAAGTCATGTCATGTATGATCAATTAAATCCACATGAGAAACAAATGCCAACTCATTTACATATGGAAGTATATGGAGGAATGTTAAATATAAATGGAGTAATTGCCATCCAAGTAACGCATGATTTTATGCATTCTAAGTGGATTCAGATGGAAGAATTTGTAAGGGATTGTTCCTTATCGTCTGTTCGAACAGTAGAACATATAAAAAAATGTATTCTTGTTTATAAGATGATGATATCGATATTACTTCTATTAGTTATTAGTATTTTTTTGATTGATCCACAGAGCCATATTTCATTTTTTTTGATATGTTCTTTGTTATTATTATCTCGTAGTGGTTTTATTGTTGCATATATTTTATTATATTGGAATATAGAATGGAACCGTTTAAAACAAAAAGGTATTTTAGTAAGAGGGATAGAGCCGTTGGATTTATTAAGCCGTATCAAACATATTATATTTGATTTAGAACATACTATGACTTATGGCCGTGATATAGTAGCTAAAGTGGTGAATCATACTCGTTATAGTGATGAAGAATTATTATATTATGTTGCTTGTGCGGAAGAGTATTCTATTAATCCTGTGGCTTTAGCGATTAAACATAGTTACAAAAAGCGTATCCAAACTAATATTTTAAGTAATTATCAAGAATTATCTGGTCTAGGCGTTAAGGTAAATGTAGAAAAACAAACAGTGTTAGTCGGAAATGAAAAATTATTGACAAAATTTGGTGTTTGGGTAGAAGAACAAGTACAAGAAATTGGAACAGTTTTACATATTGCCATTGACCAAGAATATGCTGGTTATATTGTTGTGCGAGATGAAATGAAACCAGATGTCATGCATTGGTTAAATAAATGTCGTAAATGTGGTTTTCGTCATATCAAGGTAATCAGTAGTGAATCAGAAAACTTTGTTAAAATGGTTTGTCAGAAATTAGGAATCTCAAATTATTTAAGTCATCTATCATTGTCAGATAAGAACCGAGCATTAGAACGATATCGCTTTGAAGAGAAAAAAAGTTTTGCTTTTGTATCCAATCATCCAAAATTATTAGCTGACCATCATGCTGATTTAAATATTATGATGAAAAGCATAGATGATGATTTTTGTCATGATGCTGAGATATTAATCTATGATGGAAATGATTTAGAAGTAGTGAAAAAAACAGCAAATCGTTTGCGTAAACAATCATGGATAGGTATTATTTTATTTCTGTTAATACATGTTTGTTCATTATTGTTATTATTGATTGGTTGGTTGCCTATTTATTTCATACCAATGATAGAATTCATATTTGATTGTTTCTTCGTTTTATTTTATCGAAAAAGAGCATAGCTCTTTTTTTTCATATCTTGACTTTTCGTTCATATAATGAATTGAGGTGAAATCCATGGCATATTTCATTGATATCGTAAAAGGTTGTTTCATTGGAATTGGTAAAATTTTACCCGGAGTGAGTGGAGCAATGATAGCCATGAGTTTCGGGATTTATGATCAAGCGATCCATGCCTTACGACATTATCGAAAAGATATTTTAAAAAATACATTATTTTTAGGAAGTTTAGCGTTAGGTATTATTTTGGCGATGGTATGTTGTAGTCATTTAGTGGCTTTTTGTTTAGAACATTATTATTTGACGACGATGTTATTATTTATTGGTTTGATTTTAGGAGGTATTCCTAGTATTTATCACAAAATGGAAAAAGATATTTTCCACATTTCTTATTTGCTTGTCTTTTTTTTATCATTTTCTTTTGTATTCTGTTTAAGTAAGTTTCAAATGAGTGATGTACAGTTACAAACAGGATCTCCAACTATAATGTTTTTACTAATGTTATTGATTGGATTTATTGATGCGATTACTATGGTAATACCTGGTATTAGTGGAACTGCAGTTTTTATGATTTTAGGTTTATATCCTATGTATTTGAGTTTGATTCAAAAAATAGGAAATTTATCTTTTGTATTCCAATCAATGGGAACTTTTTTTCCATATGGAGTTGGTTTATTATTTGGTATTTTTATGATGGTATGGCTTATGGATTATCTTTTAACGAAACATTATAAGATTACTTATTGTGGAATTTTAGGTTTTTCTATCTCTTCTTTGTTGTATTTATTTTTAGAAACTTTATCTAGAAATTATACAGTAACTGATATCGTTGCTGGGTTAATGTGTCTTGTTGTTGGATATATTTTAGGACATAAGTTTGATACATAGGCATATAAATATAGTGGAGGCAATTATGGATAAAAAATTACCAAAAGTATTTCAAAATCATTTCACGCATCCTGTACAAAATAATCGTGATGTTTATTATTCTAAAATGAAGGAATCAAATGCTTTAGAAGACCGAAATATTCATTCTATACGTGGTAATACAGTTTATGAGAAAATACAGAATATGTTTTCTTCTCCTACATATGTTTATAAAATAGATGTAGAAATTGTACTTACAAATGGAGAGCATATTATAAGAAAAGTAATTGGTAGTCATCAAGGTCAGTTAATTACTATTGAAAATGAATTTATTCCCATTAGTCAGATACAGGATATTTATTTTCACAAATAAAAAGAACCAAAGGTTCTTTTTTAGATACAGACAAATGTATCGTTTAAACAACGTAATGCACATACACAGTTTAAATTCATAGTAAAGAATGAATTTGTTGCTACATATGGATTGAGTGTGTCAGCTGTATCTGGATTAGGTGCTAGAACACGGAATGTTGCACAGCAACCGTCGATTTTTTCTACACGGAAAACGTTAGAACAAGTCGCACCTACATCTCCACAAGTGACATCTTCTTTTGTTGTTGGCATACTCCATGGTGTTCCATTACCACAACAAGTATATAAGATAACTGGTCTTGTATTACAACTTAGTGGTGTTGTAACGCCACAACCTAAGAAGCCTCTGTCACAAGTATCTAGGCAGTTATCAGCTTTACAATTTGCATTTTGTTGTAGAATGCAGATGACTGTAAGTATTTCAGCAATACAACGGCAGTCATTGTTATTTGAAGCATCATTGTTATTACACATATTATCCACCCCTTTATTTGTTTTCAATATAACATATGCGATGAATTATTTGATGTGTGAGTGATTTACCTAGTTTTATAGAACCAAACAAAAGAAAAATACATATAGTAAAATGGAGGTACAATATGAAACCACTCATAGGAATTTTAGGGCGTAGTGAAGAATCTAAAACAGAAATGCCATTAATATCAGTACAAGAAAAAGAAAGAATGGCAGTTATAAAATCTGGAGGAATTCCTTTTTTAATACTTCCTCCACAGACAGTTGAATATCGTCACAGTATTCCACGAGAGCTATCAAAATTAACCACAGAAGAAAAAAAGATAATAGATAAACAATTAGAAGTTGCAGATGGTATTTTACTACCTGGTGGGGATATTAGTTATGAATATGATCGTTATGTTGTTAGAAAAGCAATAGAAAAAGATATACCATTACTTGGAATATGTATGGGAATGCAAGTCATGACTTTTTATAACAAACAACCAAATTTGAAAAAAATTACAAAAGAAAGTAGTCACTTTAATCGTAAGAAAAAATATGTACATCAAACTTTTATTGATACAAAATCTAAATTATATGAAATTATAAAACAAGAAAAAATAGAAGTAAACAGTATTCATCATTATGAGGTTCAAAAAGATGATCAGTTTAAAATTGCTGCTATTAGTTCAGATGGTGTGATTGAAGCAATTGAATATCCAAAGTGTCATTTTTGTCTTGGTGTTCAGTTTCATCCGGAATTAAATATTGATTCTGATATGAACAGTCAAAAAATATTAGAGGCATTTATAGAAGCTTCTTTACATTATCATAACCACCATATATAATAAAAATGGTGGTAGTATGAAACGAGCAATTGTGTTATCTGGTGGAGGTGCTAAAGGTGCTTATCAGATTGGAGTATGGAAAGCCCTCCGAAAATTAAAATTAGATTATTCAATTGTTACTGGTACAAGTGTTGGTGCTTTAAATGGTGCATTCTTTGTTCAAAAAGATTATTTAAAAGCAGTTCATATGTGGTATCATATGAGTTTCTCACATGTTTTTGAACATATGGATGGAGATTACCACACTTTAGAGGGAAAAAAGAATATTTTGTTAACATATGCGAAAGGTATATTAAATGGTGGTATGGATATTACTCGCTTAGAAGAAACATTAGACAAATATTTAAGTGTGAAACGTTTTTATCGTTCCCCAATTGATTTTGGTTTAATTACAGTGAATTTAAGCGACATGAAACCAGTATCAATTTGTAAAAAAAATATAAAGCCTGAAGAATTGAAAGACTATTTAATCGCTTCTGCTTCATGTTTTCCAGCTTTTCCTGTAAAAGAAATTCATGGTAAAAAATATATAGATGGTGGTTATTATGATAATATTCCAATTCATTTAGCACTTGATTTAGGCGCCGATGAAATTATTGCAGTTGATTTAAAAGCAATTGGTTTAAAAAAGAAAGTGAAAGATTGTTCTATTCCTATTACTTATATTACACCACGTTGTGATTTAGGATCGTTTCTTGTATTTGATAAAACATTAGCTCGTCGTGCGATGCGTTTAGGATATTTAGATACGCTGAAAACTTTTCATAAATTAGAAGGTAATTACTATACTTTTTATCGTGGAGAATTGAAAAAAATAATACATAAATATTTTGAACCATTTTATCAGTTATTGGATTTAAAACAAAAAGAATATATCAAAAATAAATCGCAAGATTTAGAGTTATTTGTTTTAGAAATCATAGATTTTTTGGGGAAAAGTTTCTCCATTTCCGAAGAAAAGATTTATACAGCACGA
>CASEIJ010000049.1 GCA_949288035.1 uncultured Mycoplasmatota bacterium | reverse complement strand
GCTCCCATCGAAGAACCACCAATTCCAATAATCAAAATAACATCACTAATTCTTCTTAATTCTGATGCTAGATTCAGCATTTTCTTCAATTCTTTATTATCCACATACTTATTCATATCATACCAACATAATTCATTCAAACCACGGTAAAACTTCTCTTTAATTGAATCTAATTCTTTGGAATATTCATTAATTTCTTCTTTTTTTACCAGTTTCTTAACATAAGTATTAAAATCAAATTCCATATTCTCACACTCCTTAACAAAAAAATTGCGAAATGCAATTTAATTGTTGTTTTCTTGAACTGTTTTTACATAATGATATGAATCTCTACACATATCTTCTAAGTTTTTTTCAGCTTTCCAACCAAGTTTTTCTAGCGCATAACTAGGATCTGCATAGCAAGCAGCAATATCACCTGGTCTTCTTT
This sequence comes from uncultured Mycoplasmatota bacterium, assembly GCA_949288035.1. Lineage (GTDB taxonomy): Bacteria > Bacillota_I > Bacilli_A > RF39 > UBA660 > UMGS2016. The sequence goes on along the minus strand of CASEIJ010000049.1, from coordinate 74,086 downwards.
CTACTATTTTATAATTTACTTTAATATCATTTGCTTTCTCAAAAGCATGCACAATATCTAAGACACTATAACCAATTCCTGTACCTAAGTTATATGCATCAATTCCTTTTTCACTCATCACTTTATCAATTGCTTTTAAATGCCCTTTAGCAAGATCTACAACATGAATATAATCACGTACTCCAGTTCCATCTGGTGTATCATAATCATCCCCAAAGACACTTAAAATCTCTAATTCTCCAGTTGCTACTTTGACAATATATGGCATTAAATTATTTGGAATACCATTAGGATTTTCTCCAATCAAACCACTTTCATGAGCTCCAATTGGATTAAAGTATCTTAAAATCGCAATACTCCAATCGGGATTAGATACACTTAAATCTCTTAACATATCTTCAATCATTAATTTAGTACTTCCGTATGGATTTGTTGTTGAAAGTGGAAAATCTTCGCGAATTGGAAGTGATTTAGGACTTCCATATACTGTCGCACTAGAAGAGAAAACAAATCTTCTACATCCAACTTCATCCATTACTTCTAACAAATTAATGGTTGAAAATAAATTGTTGTGATAATACATCAACGGTTTCTTTACAGACTCACCAACTGCTTTATATCCAGCAAAATGAATGACTGCATCAATCTCATTTTCTGTGAATACTTTACGAAGAAACTCTTTATCACAAGCATCTCCTTCGTAAAATGTAAAATCTTTTCCAGTAATTTTCTTAATATTATCAATTACTTCTGGTTTTGAATTTGAAAAGTTGTCTATTACTACAACATCATAATCTGCATTTAATAATTCTACTACTGTATGAGAACCAATATATCCTGTTCCTCCAGTAACTAATATCTTCAAATAGATACACCTACCTTTTCTATATTCAGTATAACATATTTTGAAATCCTTCCACAAGATAATTCATATTATTCTATAAAATGGATATTCTAAATTAGGAGGGTATTATGAAAGAAAAGTTAAAATATGCATTTTGGATTTTTTTACCACTCATGATTGGAGGCCTTATCGGATTTCTCATCTCTGGTTCTATGGACTATCAGGATTTAGTTCAGCCACCTTTCGCACCACCTAGTATTGTCTTTCCTATCGCATGGACTATTTTATACTTACTGATTGGGATTGCTTACTTTCTATTTCGCAAAACCAGTGATGATTTAAAAACAAGAGTAATTTATTATATTCAATTATTTTTTAATGCTTTATGGTCTATCATCTTCTTTGTATGGAAAATGAGATTATTCTCTATTATTTGGATTATGATTTTACTTTTACTGATTATTGTATTAATCTATCAATTCTATCAATATAAGAAGATATCAGCTTATTTACTAATCCCATATTTATTATGGGTAGTGTTTGCAACTTACTTAAACATTGGAATATATGTATTAAATTAAAAAAGATTCTAGGTATAAAAACTTAGAATCTTTTATATTTTTTAATAATTTCTTCAGCTACTTTTATACCATCTATCGATGCTGTCGTAATTCCACCAGCATATCCAGCACCTTCACCACATGGATAAATCCCTTTTATATTCGACTCTAAATGCTCATCACGAATGATACGCACAGGAGAAGAAGTTCTACTTTCAATGCCAGCTAAGATAAAATCTTCACGATCAAACCCACGAATCTTTTTTCCAAATTCTGGGATTGCTTCTAATAAAGAATTAGATAGTGATTCTGGTAATAATTGTCTTAAATTACTAAACCTATACGCCCCTTTTATTTGTGGTGTAACACCTGTAAATGTAGTAGATACTTTATTTTCTTTAAAATCTTTCCAAAGTTGAACAGGAATATTTCCTTGTCCTATCTGAAATGCTTTTTCTTCTAATTTTCTTTGAAATTCTATCCCTGATAAAGGTTCTTTTCCAAAGTCTTCAGGTGTTACTGTAATAACGATTGCACTATTCGCATTCTTTCCATCTCGACTATGATTACTCATTCCATTGATTGCTAAATGAGATGGTTCACTGGATGCATTTACAACATATCCTCCTGGACACATACAAAAAGAATAAACACCTCTACCATTTTTTGTCGTATAGGTTAACTTATAACTAGCTGGAGATAAAACTTTCGTATATTTTTCTCCATATTGCGATAAATCAATCATATCCTGTGGATGTTGAACACGTAGTCCTAGTGCAAATGGTTTCGCAGTCATTTGAACCCCGTGGTCCAAAAGCATAGAAAAAGTATCACGCGCACTATGGCCAAGTGCTAAAACAAGATTTTGACATGGTATTACTTTACTATGATTTAATTCTATTTCTTGAATATTGTTATTCTTAATCCTCATATTGGTAAAACAAGTATGATAGTGAAATTCTGCTCCCATTTGAATCATATCATTTCTCATATTTGTAATCACTTTACTTAATAAATCTGTACCAATATGTGGTTTTTGTAAATATAAAATTTCTTTCGGTGCACCATATTTTACAAATGTTTCAAACACTTTACGACCACGCCCCATTTTGTCTTTCACTAAAGTATTTAACTTACCATCTGAGAATGTACCCGCTCCCCCTTCACCAAATTGAACATTAGACTCTGGATTTAGCTTACCTGTATTCCAAAAATTTTCTACCGTTTTTTTTCGGTCTGCAATAGCCTCTCCACGTTCTATTATGATGGGTCTGTATCCTGCTTGCGCTAAAATATAGCCAGCAAATAAACCCGCTGGGCCACTTCCTATAATAACAGGACGTGTAGAAAGTGAGATTGTTCCCATGGAAGGTAAATGGTAAGTTTCATCTGGTGTTTTTAAAATATCATTGGTATGGTTCTTGGATAGAATCTTATCTTCATTTGGAACTACTACATCAAATTCATAAACATAGTAAATACTTTCTTTCTTACGAGCATCTAAGGATTGTTTATGTACTTGAAAAGATTTAATATCTGATTCTTTGATACATAATTTTTTCGCAATCTGACCTCTTTGCTTAGAGATAGAATCTTGTTCTACTAATATTTTTACTTGTCTTACTCGAATCATTTCATTCTCCTATATGTTTTCCTACTTTAATGCCACTCATCCAAGCAAACCCTAAATTATATCCACCACAATCACCATCCACATCTAAAAGTTCTCCGACAAAATATAAACCTTTTACCTTCTTAGATTCCAATGTTTCTAAATTTACTTCATTGAGATCAACACCTCCACTACATACTTGTGCTTGATCAAATGACTTCGTATTAATAATACGAATGGGATAACTTAATAACCATTGATATAGTTCTATTTTTCTATTTTGTGTCATTTGATGCCATGCATATTGAGGTGTAATATACATTCTTTTGGCAATGACATGGATAATTTTATAATTTAAGAACCCTTCTAACATTTGTTCAAAGGTTCTTCCTTTTAAAGTTTTTTCTCTATCTTGAAACCAAGCATCTAATTCTTCTTTAGTATTAACCCATGGAGTAAAGTTAATTTTAATATCATAGTTTAATTCATCTTTATGAATCGCAATTTCACGACTTAAATTAAAAATACAAATACCACTCACACCATATTCTGTTAATTGAATTTCACCCGTTTCTTCTTTAATTTTTTTATGATTTTCATAAAGAGATACTTTTACATCAGCACGAACACCATTCCAATCTTTGGCATATTTTTCAGAACCTTCTAATTGTACTAAAGAAGGATGAGGTGCGATGATGGTATGACCAAGCATTTGTGAAAGTTGATAGCCTGAACCATCTGAACCAGTCTTTGGATATGCTTTAGAACCAGTTGCTAGAACAAGGTATGAACCTTGGTATGTGTTTGACTCTGTTGTTATAGAAAATATATTATTTACCTTTTCTACTTTTATCACATTTTCTTCTGTTTGAATTTTAACACCTAATCGTAATGCTTCTGTAAGTAAAGCTTCTTTCATACTTGTTGCTTGATTTGAATAGGGATAATAATACCCATTTTTTATTCTTGGTACAATTCCTATTGAATGAATGAAGCTAAGTGCTTCTTCTTTTAAAGTATCAGGAAGTATTGAAGAAAGTATGGATTTATTGGTTGTATGATAATGAATATTGTTTTGATCTTCATTCCAATAATTACAATGGCCATTTCCTGTAATAAGAAGCTTTTTTAGACAGTTTTTATTTTTTTCTAGTATTGTTACATGATAACCACGTTTGGCCGCGTAAATAGCCGTTGTAAGGCCAGATGGGCCACCTCCGATAATTAATACATCTGACATATATATCACCGTACTTATTATAACATGATTTATAAAAAAGAAAAAAACTGTTCATGACATACATGAAACAGTTATTTATCGATTTTAATATCTGCAAATACATCTTCTAAATATATATGATGATAAAAATTATGGCTTTCTAATTCTTTTATCCAAGGTACTATCATCGTTTCTTTTCGTTTTGCATCTGCTTTTCTTGTAATAATTCTCAAATACATTCTGAGTTTTAATAATAAATCAATCACAAAATCATCATCTGTTAAATGATTGGTATCCACCATACTACATATAATTGCCTTTAAAATTATAAATGATTGTACATAATCTAAATGATTCATATATTCTTTTATTTGATTCAAATTATTTTGTATTTCCTGGGTTGGATCTTTTCTTAAAATATACATGTTATACAAACGATTATAATAAAATTCATATGGTTCTTTAGGAAGATATTCAATAAAATGTTTTTTGAGTGTTTCTTCATCTAATTCTAATGTATATTCCTCCATATGTTGTAATAAATATTTTTTTAATATTTTTGGTGGTATTTTATGTATCAATTTTTTTAAAGATATTTGTTTTGGTTGTATTTCTGGTTTTAATTTAGGCTCTTTATATTGCTTATGATCAATTGCTAACAATACTGCATAGATATGTTTGCATGGAAATTCATATGGACAATCACATTCATACTCTATAGATTCAATATTATTATATACGTTATAAGAAACATAAATAGATACATGATATTGCTTATGATTACTACCTTTTACTGTTGCATCATATTCATTTTTATTTTTATAACATGAAATAATATTCTTATTTAAATAATATGTTTTCCCACGCTCTTGAATCACTGTGGAAAAATCAAATGAACATCTTTTTGCAAAAGACATTTTTTTCCTTCTATAGTTTGATGGATATAGCATATAAATCACCTCTCTTAAAACAATATTTTTTATTAACTTTCATAATGTTTAAAATCATCAATGGGCGATAATGGAGCCATTACATGATTTTCAAATTCTTCTTTTGTTATATTAAATTTTTTTAATATTTGTTGTAATAACTGAGAATCCCATAAATCAATATATAACAACAATCTAGGATTTATATCGTCGATTATATCTCGAAATTCTTCAATTGTTTTTGTTTTCAGAATTTTTCGTATGAATCTTTTATTTTGATTTGTTCTCATAAAATACACCTTTTTGTTACTATTGTACTATAAGAAGAAATATTAGCCTATACATTGAAGTAAAACAGTGGGAAAAAACAATGTATTGAATATCGTTAGAGTGGTTCGACTTTGGGGAAGGTAGGGCGATGAGCATTATCTTTTAAAATAATTAGATAAAAATCGATTCCTTGTGATGTATGTTAGCTCTGATTAAGGGAGATTGCAAGTTATTTTATTATTTTCCAACATTTATTGTTCCCGTCACTTTTGTTTTTAAATTCTTACTAATTATTGAATATTTAAGTTGATTAACTTCTCCTCTTATCAAAATTTTCCCGGGAAATATCATAGTTTCTTTTTCTTTTATATTCTTAATTGTAAAACTCAATATAGCAAATTCATTGTTATAATTCACATCATAATCAATATAATTATATGGTCCATCAAATATTTCATTATCATTTTTTACTAATCCTGAAATAGATGATATATTGCTATAACTTGGAGAAGACGGTGTCCCTCTAAAGTCAGAAATATCTTCCAAATAATACGGTTTAAACATTTTTTCTGTATATTTCTCGTTTAGTTCTGCAATTATATCATCTGCTGGTTCTGGAAAGGCATCTTCACTAACATAATTAGATTTAGGTATCTTAATACTAACCTCTATTTCTTCATCTGATATATTGCCAATTTCAGTAATTGCCAATTCAATAAAGCCAAATTTTTCTGTTTCTTCTAAAAATTTTAGCCATGAAATTGTAGACATTATTTTTTCATTTAATTCTTCTATTAAATCATATTTTTCTTTAGACTTTTTACTCCCACTTATTTTATATTCGGGGACAATTCCTAAAATCGAATTTGATTTCATTCCATTTAATTGAGAGACTAGATTTCCCAGATCAAAAAACGTATTTGATATCTTTAATTTAAACACTTTGGCAAATGATTTTATCTGTTTTTGTACTGACTCTTCTATTTTTAATGCTGTCGGAAGAAATGCAGAATAAAAACTCTTTTTCCCATCAGTCAAATTGAATTTCGTTTCTTCTTGGTCAACTATATCATCAATTTTAAATTTATTTACTTTGTTAAAAATATTTATTAATTTATTTTTTCGTGTTTCCATGTTTGGAAAAAAATCATATTTAACTACTTTTACGACATCAGTAGTTTTTCCGTCCATTAAACCAGAAATTTTAAACACAGATTCTTTTTTTGGATTTTTTGAATTATATATTTCGTCTAATATATATCTTGAAACATTTGAATTTCTACTTCCTTTTCGTACTTTAATAAAGCCTGATTCTAAATTTTCATATTTTTTCTTTAACAAATATGGTCTATTATTACAATTAAAAATTCTTATTATTCCAAAATTTAAGCCTTGAGAATTAGTAACTATTTTTAGTTCTATACTTATAGTTGGCTCAATGTTTTCTGTTACAAGTTGTTGATATTCAGCACTATCTACTAAATCATTTGAATTAATTCCTTTTATTTCACGAGTGCCATTATTTTTAACTTTCACCCCTAAAATTATATATTTATCCCCTTCCGATGAGGAATTTGCTAAACTTATAACATCGGTTAAAAAATCAGATTTAGCATTTTGGGATTGCCAATTATATGGTTTAAGTTTAAAATCTAAAAATTCATTTTCATATTCATTTTCTATATATTTTAACATTAAATCATTATCCATATTTTTCCTTCCATTTTTATCAATATTTAACATGATTACTTTTCAAACTGTATTTCTTCTTGAGCAACATTATAAATATCTACTCTATTTTCAACATTAATTTCATTTACCAACCATCCACGCAAAGAACATTGATTAATAAATTCTGAAATTCTATTAGTTCCATTAATTTCTTTTAGTGTAATGACTATGCCAAATTTTATTCCTTCACCATCTCTTTTTTCTAATCGTTCTTTAGATTTAATACTTAGCCCCCACATAGTATTATCATATTTTTGTTTAGGACGTATATTAGGTTTTAATATTTGAGTAATATGTTTAACGTTATCCCATTTCCTATAATTTTTTCTAGCCTCCTGTTCTTTGATTCCCGTAGTTTCTCCTTCGGATTGAGCATTTTCATTAATTGATTTAATTTTCCCTTTATTATCAATTCTCCCAAAATATACATCCAATTCGGTATTTGTATAATCTACTCCCTGATTTCTTGAACATCTTGGAAAGTAACATAATGTTGCTTTTGCGATAAATGGATATTTATCTTTATAAATAGGAACTGGTATATTATGGGTATAGGTATCATACATATTTGATGTTCCCTCAATATAGAACTTAATTTCGTCATCTTTAGAATGTATAATATCATTAATATTAATTGGAACTTGACCAAAGCCAATGAAATCAGTTTTATCATTATCAATCTTTTGCCAAGATGTTGCAGAATCAATAAGGATAGCTTTTGCCGTTTCTCTAGTCAATCCTAGAATATCAATTAAGTAAGCCATTTTTCTAGCAATCCACGGAGCTGCAAATGATGTACCAATTCCAGGTTTTTCTCCCGTTCCTACGCAAGTAACAAATCCTTTGTTGTCATCCCCACCTAAATAACATATATCCGGCTTATTAAAGAAAGACAATACCTTACCTTTTCTAGCGTAGCTTGGTATTTCGCCTTGAAAATCTAATGAATTTACTACAATACCATTTATTGAATCGGCAGGCGCACCAATTTTCTTACTTTTTGTAGCATTTCCATCATTTGTTCCTGATATTACAAATATAATATTATTCTCACTTTGTAAACGATCTAACAATGCTGCTTCTGGTGAAATAAAATTCTCATTAATTTCTAAAGACGAACCTAATGATAAATTCCATACATGAATATCCGGATTTTCCTTAATAATCTCTTCTATATTTCTCATTATTGTTAAAGAACTATTTTTTCCATGAATTGCCACACCAAAATGTCTGACACGAAAGCGGCCACATCCATCATCATATTGTGGATTCATTGACGGTCCATCTACTATTATAGAAGTAACTGCTGTTCCATGCTCATAATCACAAGATTCTCTTGGGAGATCTTTATCAACTAAATCTTTATAATTTACCCAATCTTTAAAGTAAACATTTTCATCAAATAAAGTATCTATAACTCCGACAACTGGTTCTTGATTTGGTTTAGGTATTGTTATTATTTCGGAGGTTAATTGTGGTCCAAAGAAACTATTGTAATCATATTGTGCTAAATCAGCAACAGACATAGAAATAAGATATGGTACTTGCTTTTTAAACTTATTTATTGCAAATGTATTTTTGAATCTAAAATTATTATCATAAATTTTTACATAATCATCATCCGTTAATCCCAATTGTTCCATTAGCACATCTAACGGGACTCCTATATCATATAAACTGATTATATCGTTAGTGTCAATATCAACCCCTATAGTATTATTTAATATATCGAATTTTTCCACATTACAAGCATCTGTCACAACATTTATAAAAGTAGATATTGTTAATTCATTGTTTTCTATAAATGACTTATACTTGTCTACCTCTTTAAGCTTATTATTATCTATCTCTCCATTAAAGCAAGTATTTAACACTTTAATACACTTATCTAGCTTTTTTATATTTATTTTAATAGTATCACAACTTATAAAATGCGTTATAATGTGTTTTTCTTGTCCATCGTTCGAAAATCTAGCTCCTTTAATTGATAAATTAGATGGTTCAGAACCTTTAGATAATAATGTTTTAATTCTTTTGCTTTTAGGTACTGTTCGATTATAATACACACTTACTAATGCTCCATTAATTCTACTATCTCCACTCCATTTACTATATAACATTTCAAGGTTATTCTTTAAAAATTCTAAATGTTTAGATGTTGTTGATTGTCCTTTAGAAAAGGTTGAACGACCTGGAGTGCTAAAACTTTTCCTTTCATTTAATGTACCTTTTAATTGTATCAAATTATTCATTATTTAGCCCCCTAGAAACTTGACTTTTTGAAATTCCAGTTAAATGTTCTATTTCTCTAACGGTAAATTTCTGCTCTTGCAGTATTTTAATATTACCATTAATTTTTTTCGATGTAATCGCTTCATATAATCTAATTAAATAATCATATTGATTGGATGGATTGCTGAATGCTAATGAAGTTTTAATTATGTTTTTCAAATCTCCAGGGTAAATCAATGGGTTCATTAAACCAACTATTTTTCTAAATAATTTTATATCTTTGGCAGCCCATGTTATTTTTTCCAAATATTCATTTAAAATGGATTCTGCCACATCAATTAAATCCTCTTTTTTATATCTGTTAAAATTAATTACCGCATCAAACCTTCTAATTAACGCCTTATCAAATGATTCAAATAGATTAGTAGTAGCAATTAAAACAATATTTTCATTTAACTTATCAAGTTCTTTTAACAAAGTGGAAGTAGCTCTCCCCATCTCTCGCAAATCATTATTATTCATTCTATCCATGGCTAATGCATCTATTTCATCAAATAAAATTATTATTTTTTCTGGGTGTGGTAATTTATTAATTTCATTAAATGCTTTAGAAATATTTTTAGAAGTTTGACCTAATTTGCTATCAATAATTGCATCAAAGTTAGATATATATAATTCTCTATTTAATATTCTTGCAATCTGTTTTACACTTTCTGTTTTTCCAGTCCCCGGTAGCCCCTCAAATAGAAACTTATTAATACCAACATTATGTCCAATTGCATTAATGATACCCAAAATATCATTTTTAATTACTTCTGGCAATGGTAAAGAAGAATTTGTAATTTCTACTTTTTCAAAAAAAGTAGATAAATAATCATAAGACTGCGGAACAAATGTATTGGTATCTGATAACAAGGCCATAATATATTCTGCAAGTTGTATATCTCCTTCTTTATCAAAATCATGTGCAATTTTGTATGCTTCATTTCTAAAAGCATAATCATTCTTTTCTGAATAGTATTTGATTAAGTTAATAACATCAATTTTTTTCATATTTATCACCTACTATTATTTTAGTGTTTTTCTGGGACAAAGTAAAGCGTTTTAGAAAACTTTTTTAACTTTTTTATATTGACTTTGCTCCACTCTTGATGTTAAAATAGTATTGTCTTAAGACAAAAAAAGAAAATAGCCAAGTGATATGGTTATTCTCCGCAACATAATTATATCACATTCTTTTTCTAAAAAGCAATTTTTAGTTTTGGCAGATAAAGGAGGATATATATTTATGGGTAAAAATTACCATATTACTCATAATCCGAACGGCGGATGGAATGTATTAGGGGCCGGAAATTCTAAACCTAGCCATATACTTTCTACAAAAGAACAAGCTATTAAAGTAGGAAAGAGAATTGCACAAAATCAACAAAGCGAACTTATTATTCACGGATTAAACGGAAAAATTCAAGGCAGTAATTCCTATGGTAACGATCCCTATCCACCACGAGGATAGAAAAAATTAAAGTAAAGTAGTGAGTTTGAATCTCACTACTTTTTTAATTATTTAATAAATTTCGCAATATCTTCACAGTGCGTAAAAGCTTGCCTCCTTTATCTGCAAAAAAAGCTATTTTCTTATTGTAACGGCAATAAAATCATATTTAACAATTATATATAACAGTCCAATTGAGTACTTCAAATAAACTTTCCTTTTTGTCAAGGAAACACAATTGTGTAATGTATATTTAATCTAGTTGGAGAAAATCTCAAATTTTTGTTATGTTAATTTATTCTAATTTTATTTTTTAAATATTGTTGTAATTTTTTGTCTATACAATATACATAGCAACCTTTCATTCCCCTTGTCATTAAAGTTCTATATGTATTTTTTATTATTTTATCTGCTATTTGATTTGCTACTTCTTGACCTTGTTCTTTGGCAATTTTATTAATTCCTTTTAATGATTGATCTGTTTTAGCTCTTTTTGTGTAATCTGTAATAATTTTTCCATTTTCATATCTAATATCCTCACCTATTATTACTCCTACATAGTCGAATTCTAACCCTTGACATGTATGGATACACCCTACTTCGTTTATTGACAAAGGATCAATTGCCCATGTTTGTGAATTTCCTAAATTCCAACTCATTTCAAAATTGTATTCTGGAATAACTATATCATGAACATTAGAATCATTTTTACCACTACTAATCCAATCCCAACAATATCCAGCAACTAATCTTGACTTATTATTTATTTTATTTTTTTCTTCTATTAATTTTCTTAGTTCATTCGGATTATCTACTACTCTAAAATCATAGTCGAAGTCCATACCATCGAAATTTGCCGTTTTTCTTATATCTAAAACATTGTCTAACCAAGCAAGATATCCATCAGATCCATTACATCTAAATTGACTTTCTAGCTCTACTATTTTTATTCCTGCATTTAATTCTTTAGCATATTTCTTTATTTCATCTACTGAACCAATATCTTTTAGTGTAACTTTTTGGTCTTCATCAATAAAGAATATTGAAAAATTGGAAGCATTGATAAGCTCTTTAATTTGATTTTCTCCTAAGTTTTGGAACATTCCAGATTTCGCATTTAATCTATGCGCTTCATCTACAATCAAACAATCAACTTCATTGCTTTCGGCTTCTGTGAACTGTCCTGATCCTTGAAATAAATTATTAATATATGTCATTTTAAACGAGCCTTTTAATTTATCTCTAAAGACCGCCCTTGGCGCTGCATTCTTGGTTACATAGAAACAAGTCATATTTCTGTTAGTAAGTTCAACCAATAAATTAATTGCTAAAACTGATTTCCCGGTACCTGGTCCTCCTTGTACAACCAATACATTTTTCTCATTTGCTGATAAAGTATCTATAGCCATTCTAATAGCATCTTCATAGATTACTTTCTGCTCATCAATCATGTTGAACTCTTTATTGCCTTGTAACATTGTAGTAAGTGAGTCTTGTAGTCTTTTGGATGGTCTTATTTTCCCATTTTCAATTTTATATAAAGTTTCTCTATCATCACCCTCAAGAATATATCTTTTTATAAAACTTCTTAGTTTCATAAAATCATTAGCCCCAAACATTGGAGCTTCTTTTATGTATTCTTGATATTGACTACTGCAAATTGGATCATCTTCATTTAATACATAGTTATGTAGAAAAGCACAAGGATATAAACCTATATCTTCTAACTGCACTGTTTCATTAAAGTCTTTAATTAAATTAGCATAGCTCATAGCTTGATATGACGGATGTGTAACTTCTCTTATTGCATGCCCAGTAAAAGTAGAAACAATTCCGTCTTTTCCTTCTACTGCGTCACATTTTTCCCATTGCTTTAGTTCTATAATAATAACAGAATCTTTTTTATTTCTATCTCTACCAGATAGAATAAAGTCTATTCTTTTAGAAGTCGTTGGAATATTAAATTCAATAGCTACTCCTGCATTGTCTGGTATTTCATTGTCATCTAATACACCTCGCATATATTGCATAGAATTTTTCCACGAGTTTAATTGAGAATCACTTGTTCTTCCAAAATATTTTTGATATTTTTCATAAATTTTATTTACAATGAGATTTAAGTTGACATCATTAATAAAACTTGATTTTACTCCTTCATACACTAACATTTTGCATACTCCTTACTATATTAAAAACTTATTTTAACTTTGTATATTTTGTACTTACTCCTTTAGCTTTTTCTATTGGATACTTTTTTGCTGTAATTTTCATTTTATCCAAAACAATTTTCTCAGGATCCACTCCTAATTTATCTGCCAGCAATAATGCATAGTTAATTACATCTGCAAGTTCTGATTTTACTTCTTTAATATTATAATTAGAATTCCATTGAAAACATTCCAATAATTCTCCTGCTTCTATTGATATTGATTTTGCCAAATTTTCAGGACTATGAAATTGATCCCAGTCACGTTCTTCATTAAACTCTTTAATTTTTTTTGTTAACTCTTGCATAGTACCCCTCCTAAAATAACTCTTTTACAATCAAATCTTCAGAATGTAAATTATTATTTTTACCTAATAATAAATTCTCATAAAACTTAATTAAATAACTTTTATCCTCTTTTATATTTAAATAATTATTAAAGTAATTACTTCTAACTAATGCATTTCTAAAATATACTGATTTATCTTTGAATAATGAGTTATCTACATTGTATCCTAAACTAACTAAATATTTTTCTATAAATACTGCTGTTGTTCTAGTATTACCTTCTCTAAAGGGATGTACTTGCCATATACTAGATGTAAAATCAGTAATATTTTTAATCACTTCTACAATGGACATATCTTTATAATTCTTTTCTTTTTCTTGACTAATATCATATTCTAATGATTCTGTTAATGTTTTAGAATCTCCATAAGCAACTGAATCGTTATTTAATATTTTTTCATGTTTAGAGAAATCAATTTTTCTAAATTCTCCTGCAAATTCATAAACATCTTGAAATAAATATTTATAAATATATTTTAGATAATCTACTGATAATTCGAAATTATCTTGATTTAACAGTTCAACAATTCTCATAGATACAAAGTCGCATTCTAATTCATTATGATTAATATCTTTTTGTTTTTCTTTTGTAGTGTAATATTTTCTTAAACTTTGTTCTACTTCTTTGATTGTTAATTCACCTGAAATATTTTTTTCACTAATCTGTTCAAGATATTTAGATGGTTTTAAATTATCTACTTGTTGTAATCCAATCGCCATATCCCATTGTAATTGTTTTATATAACCCTTAGGCTTTTGTTTTTCTTGATATGGATTCATACTAGAATCTAAATCTTTTTCACTCATATAACTTCACCTAACATTTTCCTTCATTATTATAGCATGTATCATACTAAATAGTAAATCAACAAAGTTGCAAAAAGCTTTTCTATACATAATAAAATAGCTCATCATCTTTATGTTTTATTAACTTTAAGGCACAAAAAAACTAGGATTATTCCCTAGTTCAACTCTATTTTGGGGCGGTATATCGGATTCGAACCGATGCATAACTGAGTCACAGTCAGCCGTGTTAACCACTTCACCAATACCGCCATGTCATTTGACAAATACTATTTTATCAGTAATACTCTATTTTCGCAAGTATTTTTTATAAAAATACAATTATAATATACATAAAAACTAAACATATACTGTAATTTTCTCTATTTACATACAAAAAAGAAGCTATGTATTCATCTCTCTTTTTAACATAACTTCTTTTTTTACTTCATCATAATATGGTAGGAAAGTCGTCTTATACCCATATTGATTTTCTATTTCAATTCTCCACATTGGAACATTACTAATCTTCCCTTTTACCACAATTTGCTTTCCTGCTTTCACTTTATTACTATCTTTCACAAGATTTATATCTTGATAACTCTCTGTCTCCTTATCATATTCAATTTCGTGTACTCTTAATTGATAAATATCTTCTTTGGCTTCAATTGCAACTTGTGTTTCATGTTCTCCATCGGCTTCCATTTTTATAAACACATCATCCTTTTTCTTCTCGTATTTCTCATCTATTTTCGCATAATAATATGCCTGTGATTCATATTTACCCGGTAATCCTTCTAAATAATCCAATAAATTCTTAATATGTCCCTCATCTTTCGAATAGTAAGATGCCTCATTAATCGTATATTTCATGCGATAATTATCACCTATTTCAAAGTGATAAATATTATCTTTTGTAGTAATTAAAATCGTTCGATCATCTTTCACTTTCATTTTAATTTTCTGAAATTTAATCTGAGAAATCAATTTTTCTATTTGTTTAAAATCTTTTTCATGTACTGGATGATCTTGATAACGAATTCCAGTAATATCTTTTAATACTAAATTCGTTGTTTGTCCGACACAAGCTGTGATTACACTTAAAATGATTACAACAGAAACAATTAATATATATTTTCTCATGATTTCTCACCTCATTTTTAATATGCAAAAAAAGAAAGTAAATATTCTTTTCCCTAGTATTTTTTCATCATACAAAAAACGCAGAACAAAAGTCTGCATTTTATTTATCTATTCATTTCTTTTTTATAAATATCTCTTAATTCTTTAAATCTAGCATAATGTACAATTTCTCTTTGTCTTAAAAAAGATAATGGATCTAATACATCTTTATCGTCTGTTAAATCCATTAAATGTTCATATGTAGCACGTGCTCTTTGTTCAGCAGCCATATTATTTTCTAAATCAGCAATTACATCACCTGTAGCTTGTATATAAGTAATTGTAAATGGTACTCCATTCGCATCGGTTGGATATAGTGCATGATCAAATTGCGCATAGTGACCACCTAATCCTGCTTCTTTTAATTCTTTTGGAGTTGCACCTTTCATTAATTGCTGTACCATTGTACAAATCATTTCAATATGCCCTAATTCTTCAGTTCCAATATCGGTAAGTAAGGCTTTCCCTCTTCCATCTGGCATACTAAAACGTTGATTTAAATATTGCAAACTTGCTGCTAGTTCCCCATATGGACCACCATATTGCGATAATAAAAATTTTGCCATTTTCAAATCTTTCTTTTTGATATTAATTGGAAATTGTAATCTTTTTTGATATGCAAACATAAATAACCCCCTTAATTATTGTCCCATGGCCATGGTTCATTTACCCAAGTCCAATCTTGAGCATTCACACCAGTAACAGTTAATGATCCATACATTTTCTCATATTCTTTCATCGCTTTTGAAGCCTCTTCTTGATATTTTTTATATTGTTTGACTGCTTCCCTGTCAGTTGGATAGTTATCTAAATATAAATTTAATTCATGCGCTGCAAAAGCATATGCTCCAATATAAGATAATAATTCTTGCTTTTGATTATTTGTCTCTTTGATAGATGGTTTTATATTTTTATATCCTTGATATAACGACGGAAATAAATTTCCTCTTACATATCCTTCATAAGGACTATATAGTTTTGGCATACGATCTTCATTTATATCTGTTGCCGATGTAAAATTTCCATTATAGACACCTGGATTCCAACGTGATTGTGTAAAATCCATAACACAGTCTGAATATGAATTACTTTCACATTCATTGTAATTTACATAGTTATTCATCATGTACCCCCTCAATATTAGCATATGTACTTCGCTATATCATGTATAGGTATCTACCTAAAACTAGGAAAGGACTTTATTTTTTTACATAAACTATAATAAAGAGGTGAAAATGAGATTGAAGAAAGTTGTTGTTTTATTTGGTACAGCTTCTACCGAACATATTGTTTCTTGTCATTCTGCAGAGTCTGTACTTCGTGAAATTAACGATAAGAAATATGATGTTCATTCAATATATATTGACGAGAAAAATGAATGGCATCGTTTTGATCATGATTTTGAATCTATTTTTCAACATACATGGGTGGATAACCATAAAAATGATAAAATTGAAAATATTTGTTATGAACTACAAAAATATGATGTTGTCTTTCCTATGTTACATGGTGCTTATGGAGAAAATGGATGTATTCAAGGGTTATGTGAATTATTAAATATTCCGTGTGTAGGATGTAATTTACAAAGTAGTGCGATATGTTTTGATAAAGTATGTACAAAAGAATTATTAAAAGAACATAATATTCCAGTTGTTCCTTATATAACTATTACCAATCATAAATACTCTATCAAAGAGTTAGAACAAACAATTGGTTATCCAATGATCATTAAGCCATCTCGTGGTGGTTCTTCGATTGGTATTGAAGTAGCAAACAATAGAAAGGAATGTATTAAAGCGATCAATCACGCTTTTCAGTTCGATCATAAATTACTTATTGAAAAATTTATACATGCACATGAATTAGAATGTGCGGTATTAGAAACAAAAGAGATTCATGTATCATCTGTTGGAGAAATATTTTCTGCAAATTCTTTCTATGATTATGATGCGAAATATGAAAATAACCAATCCTATACGCAAATAAATACTGATATATCAACAACTGTCAAAGAAGATATTAGAAAAATAGCTAAAAAAGCATTTCAATTGTTAGAATGTTCTGGTCTTGCAAGAATTGATTTCTTTTATCAAGAAGATGAAAATAAAATATATTTAAATGAAATCAATACACTTCCAGGATTTACAGAGATTAGTATGTATCCGCAATTATGTATTGCAGATGGAATATCTTATTCGAAACTAATCTCCATTTTAATTGAAAATGCTTACAAAAAAAATAGAAAGAATTCATAGCTTTCTATTTTTGTGTGGTATTTAATTTATAATAATATTCTAACAATTCTTTGGAATAATTGGTGATCTTTCCTTGGGGTAGAATTAACATACGATCTATTCCAATTGCTTCTACAAAACTTGGATTATGACTTACTAAGATAATACTACCTTCATAGTCTTTAAAATTCTCTCCAATTAATTCTTGTGTTTCTGGATCTAAATGGTTAGTTGGTTCATCTAGTAACAGTAAATTTGCTCGTTTCAGCATCACTTGACAAAGAGCAATTCTTGCTTTTTCTCCAGGAGATAACACTGCTACTTTTTTAAATACATCATCCCCATGAAATAAAAAACTTCCAAGGATTGTTCTTAATTCTTTTTCCGTATAGGATTGGTTTATGACATTTTCTAAAACCGTTTTATCTAAATCTAATGTTTCTTGTTCCTGTGCATAATAAGCCATATCTGTCTTACTACCATACCAAATATTACCTTCCAATGGTTTTAATTTTCCTACTAATAGTTTTAGTAAGGTACTTTTCCCTACTCCGTTTTCTCCAACAATTAAAAATCTTTCTTTTTTATTAATTAAAAATGATAAATTATGGATTAATTCTTTAGAGTTTGGATATCCAAAAGAAATATTATTTACTTTAAGTGGTATCTTAGAACCTTCTCTTTCTGGTTGTAAACGTAATTTTACTCGTTTATATGTCCTATCACGTTCTATCATATCTTTTTCTTTTTTTGCTAATAATTTTTCTCTACTTTGCGCAATTCTTTTTCTTTTTCCAGAAGAATTAGAATATTGTAAAACAAACTCTCTTAATTTTGCGACCTCTTTTTCTTGCTGTTCTATGATTCTTTCTTTTAATTCTTTTTGTTTCTCACTCTTTTTTAAATAATCACTATAATTTCCACGATACATTTCTATTTTATGACTTACTTTATCAATATGCATAATTTTATTCACAATGGCGTTTAAAAATGATACATCGTGAGAAATAATTAAAACCATTCCTTTATAATTTTTTAAGTAATTTGTAATATAATCTCTTGTTGTTGCATCCAAATGGTTAGTTGGTTCGTCTAACAACATGATTTCAGGAGCAGAATATAGAAGATGAGCAAATGCGATTTTTGACTTTTGTCCTCCTGATAAATCATTTAATTTCATATCTAACAATTCACTATCTATATTCATATTACTAATGATTGTAAATAATATACTTTCTGCTTCATAACAATTATAATATTCTAATTTTTCTTGTGTTTTACTAATCTCTTTTAAAAGTTTATCTTGTTCTTTACCATTTGCTACAGCTACATCTATATATAATTGTTCTAGTTTTTTATTTAACATTTCAATTGGACGAGCACTTAATAAATAGTCAAAAACAGTTATATCTTTATCTTCTAATATAATTTCTTGGGGTAAATAACCAATTCTAGTATTTCTAGGAATAACAATTCTTCCTTGATTTAATTCTTCCTTCTTTAATATAACCTTAAATAAAGTTGTTTTCCCTGCTCCATTGACACCAACAATTCCTACTTTATCTTTATTTTCAATGCGAAATGATGCATCATCGTAAATCGTTTCCAAATGAAATTTTAAACTCATATGTTCTCCGTACATTTACTCACCTCCTTTACCTGCAATATTGTACCACAAAAAAAGATTCTTTACGAACCTCTTTATTCTTTTAAGCTCCAACTGATTTTGTTTCTGGAAGTGTAGAACCACCATCAATAACGATTCCTTGACCTGTAATATAACTTGATTCATCACTTGCTAAGAAAGCTGCTAGTTCTCCTAATTCTTGTATTGTTCCAAGTCTTCCCATTGGAATCCCTTCAGCAATTCCTTTGACTACTGACTCAGGATCGTTAGCATTACTGTCTTTTGCTATTCCATCTACCATTGGTGTCATAATATATCCTGGCATAATTGCATTGACGTTAATATGATCATCAACAAGTTCACGAGCTAATCCTTTCGTAAAGCCAATTAAAGCAGATTTAGTCGTTGCGTATGCGACTTCCCCTGCATCAGCAACCATTGGTCCTGTTACGCTTGATAAATTTACAATTTTACCATATTTTTGTATTTGCATATATGGAACAACTGATTTTGTGACATTCCAAGTTCCCTTAATATTAATATCAAAGTGAAAATCTCTAATTTCATCTGTCATTTCTACGAATGGCACTAATTTGGCAACTCCAGCATTATTCACTAAAATATCAATATGTCCATAACGTTTTATAATATCATCAACACATAACTTTACTCTTCTAGCATCTCTGATATCTACTTTATATCCAGCTACATCATATCCTTTATTTCTAAAATCTTGAATGGCACTAGCAATTTTATCACTATAATCAAAGATGATAACACGTGCTTTATATTTTGCAAATACTTCTACAATTCCAGCACCATTTCCCATAGCTCCCCCAGTTACAACCGCAATTTTATTCTCTAATTTCACCTTATCATCTCCATTATAGTCATTCTATCATACAAAAAACTTTTATTCAAGCAAGGAATAAAAGTTTTAAGAAAATTATTGTTCTGTCCATGAAACTGGATAACAAATTTCATTGTCGCAGTGCATTTGTACAGTATATGTAACATCTTGTAATTGAGGCATTTGGGCTTTCATATCGTCTGAATAAGTTTCTAGTAATGTAACAGTATATTCTGTTCCATTTCTATCTACATTTTGTACTACATAATATGGAGATGGTCCTGTTAAACCAAAAGTAGTGGAACTACGATAAACTTGAGAACTTTCATCATATTTAAATATATTATCACCTGGATACATAAAATTATCGCGATTAAAGTATTGTTTTGCTAGCTTTTGAATAGATGACAGTGGAATTGATTTCGCATATACATTTCCTGTTTCATCCCCTGTTACTACACCATATTCTTCTTCATCTAAATCAAAGAAAATCATATATGCAATGGATGTAAATACTTCACTATCAGTCATATCTTTCGTAGATGTCGCATTGGTCATACCAGTATTTTCAAAAAATAGTGATAAAATCTCTTGTATTTCTTCATCTGTCCATTCTTTCACTGTTTCTTCTTCTGGTTCTTGTTCTTTCTCAGGTGTCTTTTCTTCTTCTTTTGGCTCTTCTTTCACATAGTTTTCATAGTAGTAGTAACCTCCAAATGCACCTAAAGCAACTACGATGACTGCAACTAAGGCAATAATAATTCCTTTTTTCATACACACTCCTCCTATGATTAAATATAACAAAAAAACTATCAAAAAGATAGTTTATTTTCTCGCATCGTATTTTTTTCTTTCATTTGTATTTAAGATCTTTTTTCTAAGACGGAAAGACTGTGGTGTTACTTCTACCAATTCATCTTCATTAATATAGTCTAAACATACTTCTAATGTCATTTGACGAGGTCTTTTTAATACAACTGTATGATCACTACCTGCAGCACGTGTATTTGTTAATTTTTTACCTTTTACAACATTCACTGCTAAATCATTATCATGACTATGTTCTCCCACAATCATACCTTCATATACATCTGTACCAGGTTCGATAAACATAATTCCACGATCTTCTAATTGCCCTAAAGCATAAGCAGTTGCTTTTCCATTTTCCATAGAAACTAATACTCCTGCTTTTCTTTGTCCTACATGTTGTGAAGCTTGTTTACGATATTCTTTATATGTATGGCTTAAAATTCCATATCCTTTTGTCATCGTCATAAATTCCATAGAAAAACCAATTAATCCACGTGATGGAACAACATAAGTAAGTTGTGTTTGATTTCCATGTGTTGTCATATTAATCATTTCTCCCTCACGATTACCTAAAGACTCAATTACGGATCCTACATATTCTTCTGGAACTTCTACAGTAACATCTTCAAAAGGCTCACATTTTACACCATCAATTTCTTTCACAATTACTTCTGGTTTTGACACTTGTAATTCGAATCCTTCACGCCTCATATTTTCAATTAAGATAGATAAGTGCAATTCTCCACGTCCAGATACAATAAATGATTCACTATCATTTGGATTTGGAACTACTTTTAAACTTACATCACGCTCTGTTTCTTTATGTAAACGTTCTTCAATCTTACGAGCCGTTAACAATTTTCCCTCACGTCCAGCAAATGGAGAGGAATTTACTCCAAATGTCATTTGTAATGTTGGTTCATCAATATGAAGTAAAGGTAATGCTTCTTCTTGTCCTACTGTACAAACTGTTTCTCCTACTTCAATATCTGGAAGTCCAGCAATGGCAACAATATCTCCAGCACTTGCTTCTTTTACTTCAATTCTCTTTAATCCTAAAAAACCAAATATTTTTTGAACTCTAAATTGCTTTTTTGATCCATCTAGTCGAACACATGATACCATTTCATTTACTTTTACTGTTCCTCTTGTGATACGCCCAATTCCAATTCTTCCTACAAAGTCATTATAATCTAGTAAAGCAGGTTGGAATTGTAATCCTCCATCTAAATTTACATTAGGAGCAGGAATATAGTTTACAATCATATCTAATACTGGATCCATTGTATGTTCTTGTGTTGAAACATCTGGATCTAAACTAGAAGTACCAGCTAATGCACTTGTATATACAACTGGGAATTCTAATTGTTCAATATCAGCACCCAATTCAATAAATAAATCCATTACTTCGTCAACTACTTCCGTTGGACGTGCTGATGGTTTATCTATTTTATTCACAACTACAATTGGTGTTACATGTGCTTCTAATGCTTTTTTTAATACAAAACGTGTTTGTGGCATAGTCCCTTCATATGCATCTACTACAAGTAATACACCATCTACCATATTCATAATACGTTCTACTTCTCCACCAAAATCAGCATGTCCTGGTGTATCTAAAATATTAATACGTACTCCTTTATAATCAATGGCTGTCGTCTTAGCTAAAATGGTAATTCCTCTCTCTTGTTCTAAGGCATTTGAATCCATACTTCCTACTTCTTCGTTTTCACGAAATGTTCCCGACATTTTTAATAATTGATCTACTAAAGTAGTTTTTCCATGGTCTACGTGAGCAATAATCGCAATATTTCTAATTTCTTTCATACAAACACTCCCTTTTTGGCCTGAGCTATTATATCATAAATCTTATAAATATGTAAATATGTTTTATTTACCATTGTTTTTGTATTAAAAATATAGAAAAAGTAAACATATACTCTATTTATAATTATTAAAAAAAGGATAATTATCCTTCTTGATGAAAATATGTTTTTAAAATATGATCCATTGTAATTAAAATATCAGGAAATACATTTAAATGTTCTAATTCTGCTCTAGAAAACCAATTAACACCATCATTTTCATCTGTATTAATTTTTACTTCTATAGAATCTTGGGGAACACCTGCATATAAAATATCAATGTGTATTTCACCTAATAAATTACGATTGCATTGAATTCCCATTGGCTTAATAAAATCATTCTCACGTGGAAAATGTTCTCCAAGTAACTTTACCTTCATTCCTGTCTCTTCAAACACTTCACGAACAGCGGTTTCTTCTGGTGCTTCTCCTGCTTCAATATGTCCTCCAGGTTGTACCCATTTTTTAAACTTTTTATGGTGTACTAATAATATTTTTAAATTTTCTGGATTAATAATAAAGACGGAAGCACAAAATTGTCGATTCATTGCTTCTTGCATACTATATCACCTTGATACATGTTATCAAAAAAATCTATAAATTACTATATTTAAATGATCAAAAGACACCTAATTGACATTTATTCTAATACATTTTTAATTTTTTCATCTAAATTTCTTTCATATATCTGTAATTTTTCATTCACATCTAATGTTGCAAGTAAAATATCACTGATATCTTCATATCCTTTTACTTTTAACTCTTTTTTTAACCAATCTGTCGTTTTGTGAAAATTTTCTAGATTATGAGGCATAATTTTTCCATCAATGATGACATTCGCACATAATCCTTCTTTTTTAGGCTTTACTTTCATATCTTTTACTTTTAATGGTCTTTCTGTTTCAAACGGTAAAATACTAACGGTACCATTTGCCTCCATTAAAGCATATTTTATTTCACTCATATCAAAATAACCATTAATACGACATTGTTCTAATAAATCATTTATATCATATCTTACCTTTTTCATATTCTTTTCTAGTAATTTTCCATCTTGAATTAAAAGAGTAGGGGTACCCATAAAATATCTTCTTAAATGAATACTTTTCATAGTTAAAATACTAACAAAATATGCGACTATGCCAAAAATCACAACTGCTAAAATACCATGTAAATAATCTGATTCTAAATTAATCGTCATCTCAGCAGCAAAATTACCAATACTAATACCAATTACATAATCAAATAAACTAAGTTGAGATACTTGTTTTTTTCCTAACATTTTTGTAATTAAAAATAAAGTTACTAAAGAAACTGTTGCACGTAGCGTAACGTCAAGTAATTCTGTCCAATTTGTTTGAAATATATTTTCTATCATGACTCTCACCCAATGTTAGTATGGATATTTTTCGCATTAATAAACAAAAAAAGAAGATTATCTCTTCTTTCTCGTTACTTTCTTTTTAATCTTTGATTTATCTGAATCTTTTTTACTCTCTTTCTTTGTCGTTTTTTCTGGTTCCTTTTTCAATATTTTTCTTTTTATTTTATCTCTCAAACTAGAACTATCATATACAACATCAGTTGTTAAAATAAAGATAAGAACAATTGCTAGTAACACACCATAAATAATATATCCTAGTTTCGCATCTTTTAGAACATATACAATAGATGCGATTGCAAATAAAATATTGATTACATAAATTGCTAATACAGTTTGACGTTGTGATAAATTTCTTTTTAATAATTGATGATGAATATGATATTTATCAGGCGTAGATATTTTTTCTCCTTTTAAGGTTCTTCTAATAATTGCGAATATCGTATCTAAAATTGGAATTGCAAGTAATAATAGGGGAATAATTAATGAAGTCATCGTGACATTTTTAAATCCAAGTAGGGCAATGACAGAAATAATTAATCCTAAAAACATCGATCCACTGTCTCCCATAAAAATGGTAGCTGGATTAAAATTATGAACTAAAAATCCCAATGTAGAACCTAACATAATAAATGTCAATAAGAAATCCAATCCAAATTTTCCTTGCATGATAGCAATAATACCAATCGTTGCGAAATAAATACTAGAAATTCCAGCAGCTAGTCCATCTAATCCATCAATTAAATTCATACAGTTAATACAACCGAGAATAAAGAAGATAGTGAATGGAATTGAAAATAATCCAAAATCAATATAAATACCAAAAGCACTCACATCTCTTAAAATAATATTTCCATAAAATACAATAATACATGCTGCAACAAGTTGTCCAATAAATTTTACCGAAGCTTTCAGTGGCTTAATATCATCAAATACACCAATTAAAATTACTACAAAACTAGCAATTAATATGGAATTCATAACAATACTTTGTTCCCCAAATAACATATAGCCAAGTAAAAAGCCAAAGAAAATCGATAATCCACCTAATCTTGGCATTGGAACTTTATGTACTTTTCTCTCATTTGGAATATCCATGGCTCCAACATGTTTCGCAATCATTTTAATTACTGGTGTAATACAAAGCGAAAATAGGAAAGTAGTTCCTAACATGAGAAAAACTTGTCTAATAACTTCATTATTCATATGTATACCACCAACTTCATTTTATCAAAAAATTGTTATATTTTCTACTGTTTTATTATTTTCTACGGATAAAATGATATACCTTTTTTAAAATAGGCATACCAAATTCATATAAACGGTAACGAATTGGTTGAATCACTAAATCATATTCTCCAGCAAATTCAAATACAATTGCATTAAATCTTGACTTAAATGGTGTTAAATGATCATCAAATGTTCCATTAATACCGCCTAAATTACAATACTGACATTTTTGTTCGAGCGAATATTTACAAATTTCATATACTAATCCTACTGAGACATTTAATTTCGTAAATAACAAATGATTTCCCGCATATAAATATTCACTTGTCTTTATTCCTTTATTTTGTGGAATAATAACAAAAGCTGCAGATAATGGAATTTCTACTTGTCCTTCATCTAACAATGCGATGACTTCATTTATTTCTTCTTCTTTTCCATTATTTTCTTTTAAAAAATCAAGATATGTTTGTAAATTCAACATTCCAAAAAACAAATATGATTCTTTTTTATATGCTTCCATCATTTTTTCAAAATATTCCTTATTACGTAAACGAATATTTTGGCGTTTTTCGGTTTGGGTAATTACTTCCATAAACATATCTAAATATTTAGGATCTGTTGTATGAAAATAAGTAACCCCTCTTTTTTCGTGATAATTTCCAATATAACTTCGAATTCTTTTTTTGAAACTTGTTTTTATTTCTGCTGGTGTTAAAAATTCATTTTTTATATTGATGAATGGAATATACATATGATAACGTGGTTGTAATGTTTCTTGAATCGATTTAGTATATCCTTTAAAACGATATCCACAAGATAATAAGTTGCGATGTTTTTTTTCATAATCAATAGAATAATTTTTTGGGATTTCTACCGTTTCTTTCTTTTCAATTTCTTTAATTGAATATTCTTTACAACAGAAATTTGGATCTATTTTTAACACATATGCATGTTCTTGTTTGGCTAAATGTTGAAGATGTTTTGTAAAAATATTTAATAATTCTTTATCTTGGTAATCAATTAACATCCCTCTTGGAATATACATAAAAGAAATACCAAGAGGTAACAAACGTTTTAATACAACAGCAGTCGCTACTAACTTCCCATCGCAATATAATCCACAATAAAAGTGTTTCCATTCACTTTTTACAGAAGCCCAACCATATTCTTGCATAAAAGAGAGAATCTCCGCATTTTGAGTAAATTGTTCGAATTCTGACTTTTCTATATTGGTTTTAAATTCATAATTCATAGATTACCTCCCTATGCATCTTTTTATAAAGCGTTTCGTATTATTGATAATATTAAATAACGTATATTTTTTCATATTAATTGGCATTTGAAATTCCCCAATTAATTCCTCTACATAACCTGAAAAACCTCTTTTAAATTCATATACACCATATTCAGAATCATTTTCATCAAAATTACCACTAATACCATAAAAATTATATTTATCAAAACCATGTTCATTCGCATATTGAATCATATTCCATTGAATTGCATACTGTGCATTAAACTTCATATATTCATCATAATTACCACTAAATAAATAAATCACTTCATGTCCTGTCATCATAAACATAGCTGCTGATAAATCAAGTTGATTTCCTTTTTCTTGTATTAATTTTTCTGTCTCTTCAATTCTTTTTTTTGTATTTTCAATATTAATTGATAAAGACTTTCTTAGTCCTTTTTTAGAATGAACATCCTCTGTATTTTCTAATCTTATCTCATATTCTTTTAATTCGTTTTGTAACTTTTCTAAATAATCATCTAAATAAATGGATGCTAATAAATAGCGAATCTCACCACGAGGATGAAATAAATCATACATATCTTCATAATATGTTAATGACTTATCTACAAACCCTTTTCTTTTTCCAGTTTCTTCTGTAATCTTTTTTAAACCAGGTAATTCACCTCTTGTTAGTTCTTTCACTACAATTCCCATTTTCTCTGTTTTACGTATATAATTTCTAACATTTGAACGAAATGACTGAAAGATGTCTTCATTTGATTTTCCTAGATCAATTGAGAACATATATTGAACTTGTTCTGGATTTTCTTTACGTTTAAAACCTAATTTTTTTAATAATTGTACTACTGGTTCATTATTTATACCATGTTCTACAATATTACCATCTATATCACGTTGATGATAGATTAAATAAGGATCAATTCTTAAAATATAACCATTTTTCTTCTGAATATATTTTTTTAATTGTTGAAAGAAAAATACAACTAATTCCCGATTATTAAAATCTAATAATGGACCACGTGATGAATAAAATTCATAAGAATTCATAAAATTTTTTTTACTGACTAACATGGTTGCCGCAATTATTTTTTTATTTTCTTTTACACCTACAAAATGAACTCGCCATCCACCTTTTTTACGTAATTCACCTATTTCTGGTGTTTGTAAAAAACTTTGTAATGGATTGTGATCTAAAAACTCACGGAATTCATCTTTTGATAACTCACAAAATTGCACGTTATCCCCTCTTCCTTTTCCATTTTTTTAATTTTCCATATAGTGCGAATGCAAGATGATATATATGATACATGAACGGTTTCGTAACTAAATCAAATTCTCCTAAGTATTCTTCTACATGACCACCAAAGCCACGTTTCAAATCATATAAACCATATAATTCATTTTTCTTATTTTTAAAATCGCCACTAATTCCATAGAAATTATATTTTTTATAACCATGCTCAACTCCATAACGAATCATATGAAAATAAGTCGAGTAGGGACTTAAAAAGTCTTTATATTCCTCATAAGAACCACCAAATAATGATAAAATCTCACTACCATGAAGCATGAAAATAATACCCCCTAGCGTCAAAACTTTACCGTGTTCTTTCAATAATGTTTCACCTTCATTTAATTTTTTCGTAAGACGATCCATATTACTTTTTTCTTGTTCAATTTTCTTCTTCGTCTTATCAGGGTTAATCTTTTTAGATGGATCATTTAATGCTGCTTCTTTTTCCGCAACAATTTTTTGAGATGCTGCAATTTCATTTTTCAAACGTTGATTGTAATCTTCTAAATCAATTTCAGCAATAATCACTTTTGCTCCATCTTTTAAATCACTTAACATATTCTTATAATAACTCAGTGGACGATCAATAAATCCTCTACGATCCGCTGTATGCTGCATAATTTTCTTAAATTTATCAATTTCATCCACGGTAATTTCTCTCGTGATAATGCCATTCTTTTCATTCTTATGGATAAGTTGACGTGTTTTAGATTCCATATCTTTTAAAATTTCTTCTGTTGTTTTTCCTTCTAAATTAAGAGCAAAAGCAAAACGAGGTTGTAAATCCTCCATATTTAAAGTATACCCATTATGACGAAACCCTAATTGTTTTAAATTGGTAATTGCTTTTTCATTATTAAAACCATTTTCAATAATATTTCCATCAATATCTCGTTCTCTTAATTGTACATACGGATCTATTTTAACAAAAATAGCGTGATGTTTTCTAGCAAACGCCTTGATTTCTTTGGTAAACAAAGAAAGTAGTGATTCATTTAAATAATCAATTAAAAAACCACGTGGTGAATAAATAAAAGAAAGTCCGAATGGTAATTTCTTTTCTAGTAGCATTGCTCCCGCTAAAACTTTATCATTTTCTTTTAAACCTACTAAATAGTAGTTCCAACCATTTCTTTTTTTCAATTCTCCCCAACCGATGGTTTGATAAAAACTTCCATATGGATGATTTTTTTCAAAGGTTGTAAATTCTTCTTTTGATAATTCCTCAAATTTCACTTTTATCATCCTTTCTTTTCATTATTATTAGTATAACGTTTTTTATATACGCCGTCAATAAATTCACAAAATCATATTCGATTATTTGTTGACAATTGTTTGACTCTAATATTGTCGTTTTTTATACAGTTTTAGAAGGTAGTGTGCTATACTATTGTTAGAATTATAGAAAAAAATAGAGGTGGTTTTTATGGCAAATGTAGCAGCTATTTATGAACTACAAAATGCAGTAAATATTAATTTAACAGCGGATTCATTATTTCATGAATTAACAAAAAATAATTTGTTACGTTCTTTTGAGTACTCACAAAAAGTATATTCACTTCTAAAAGAAAATGGAATAAATACACCTTTTGATGAAGTTTCTAGAATCTTTAATAATAGCCATAATGACCATGTAGAACATACAAATAAAGAATTATTCTCTTGTTGTCAAGATATGGAAAAATATTTAAAAACATTACCTGACTCATTAAGTAATGAAATTGAAAAACCTAATTTTGAGACAAATACGCTATCAAATACTGTTGATGAAGTTGAAAATGGCATTACTCATACAAAAAACAACATGAATACAAGATTAAAAAATGTATGTGAAAAAAAACAAGAACTATTTTGCGATGATGGTATTTATACACTAATTGCCAATGCGAGAAAAGCAGTAGAAAGTGAAAACATTAATTTTAAAAAAGTAGAACAGACTTTAAATGAGTGTTCAAAAGATTATTTAAAACAAGTAGATAAAAACTATGATGACTTATTTCAAAAATTTTCTATGAATGTTGATATTATTATTAAAAAAGCAACAGCTGTCAAAGAAGATACAAATGAAACACAAATGAATCGTGTTACGAAATTTGCAGAAAAGAAAATTCAAGAACTAAGTGCAAACCAAGAAGGAATATCTCCATTCCAAAATGAGATATATCAAGGCACCAAAAACTTTGTAAACAATCAAGAGTTTAATACCTATTATCCTCCTTTATTAGCGCAAATTGAATCATACCGTGCAACAACATCCTCTCTAGAAGATAGAGCAATTGAAATTCTATCTCGCTTTGGAAAAGATCAAAAAGATAAAATATCATCAGATAACATTACAACAATTTCTCATAATGTATTAAAAATGTTAAAAATAGACTCACATTTAATTAAAGCTAAAACTCCTGATCAAAAAGAAGAGGAATTTATTATTTGTAATCCTGATGAACAAACACCAATTTTATTTGATCCAAACAAAGAAACAATGGTAAATACTAACGGGAAAGAAAGTGAAGAACCATATAAAGTTTCACTTGATCAAGATATCATTCAAAAAATGAAAGCAGGAGAAAATGTTACGATTGGTATGAGTTATGTGAATGACAACCAAAATCACATATATCAAGATACTATGAAATTAGGAGAACAACAAAAAACACTTGTTAAAACTGACACAAATAAAAATAATGCATAAGGAGGCACTATGAAAATAGGAATTGGAAATGATCATCATGGTGTACATTTAAAACAAGTAATTTCAAACTATTTACTCCAACAAGGATATGAAGTAATTAACTTTGGAACAGATACAACAGAGAACGTGGACTATACAACCTATGCTTTTCAAGTTGGAGAAGCAATCCGTGACCATCAAATTGATTATGGTATATTAATTTGTGGTTCTGGTATTGGAATGAGTATTGCTTGTAATAAAGTGCGTCATGTAAGATGTGCAAAAGTAAATAATATCCACGAAGTTGAAATGACCAGACGAGATAATAATGCAAATGTCATGACATTAGGGGAAACAACACCTGATGATTTAGCACTCGAAATGGTAAAAACCTTTCTAAATACCCCATTTATGAAGAATGAACGCTATCAAAGAAGAATTAAGGAAATTGATGACTATGACAATTAAGACAATTTTATATATTATTGTTGTTCCTCTTTCTATTTTTGCACTTGATTCTTTAAACTTAAATAATAAATTTAAAAAAAATCACGAATTACAAGTAAAATTACTATATTTAATGGCAAGTCTAGGATTATCCTATTTAGTTGTTAATTTCTTTTATGATTTTTTTGTTAATTCGGCAATCATTGTATAAAGAAGAATTCTTTCTTCTTTTTCTTTGACAAATTTTTTCACACTGAACGGATATAATAATAGTATGAAAAAAATATTTGTTTTAACAATTACTTTATTATTAATACCTTGTATAATAGTTCTTCTTATTCAGACAAAAGAAAAGACTACAGTTCACTTTCAAACAAATCAAATTGTTAGAGTAAAAAGAGAAAAAAAGAATACAATTGAACAAGTTCCATTAGAAAATTATGTGGTTGGTGTTTTATCAGGAGAAATGCCTACTACATTTCCTATGGAAGCACTAAAAGCACAAGCAGTAGCTGCAAGAACCTATGTTTTAAGAAAAATTGAATATGCAAAAGAGCAAGAATACGATGTAGTAGATACAGTGGCAAATCAAGTGTATTATAATCAGGATGAATTAAAAGAGCGCTGGAAAGATGAATATAATGAAAAAATAGAAAGAATTCAACAAGCAGTATTAGAAACCCAAGGAGAATACCTTACTTATCAAGGTGAAATTGCTCAAGCTTTCTTTTTTTCTACTAGTACAGGATACACTGAAAATTGTGAAGAAGTCTTTCAAGAAAGTTTACCTTATTTAAAAAGTGTGAAATCTGATTGGGAAAAAGATGTGTCACCTGTTTTTGAAGATTCTAAAACATTTACAATTGAAGAATTCTACCAAAAACTAAACCTAGACGTAAATTCAGCCTTTTCTGTACAAATTACGAAACAAACATCAACAGGACGAATTAAAACACTTAATATCAATGGAAAAGATTTCAATGCAACAGATGTTACTAAAATTCTGGGATTACGTTCTAGTTTTTTTGAAATACAAAAAAAAGATAATCAAATTATTATTCATACAAAAGGTTTTGGACATGGTGTTGGAATGAGTCAGTATGGAGCATATGGAATGGCACAAAACGGAGCAAATTATCAAGAAATATTAAAATATTATTATCAAGGTATCGAAATACAGAAAATTGAATAAATTTTCTTTTTTTGTTCACACTTTAAATAGAGGTGATAGTGTGAAACAAAGAAGATTAAAAAAATCAGTAATTCCTTTTGTTTATGTAGGTGCGATTGTTCTTGTATTAGGGTGTGCTTATATGATTGAAAGTCTTGTACATCAAGAAGGTTTTAAAGATGAAGATAAATATGGATATGTATCAGAAACGATCTTTGATAATACAGAACCTGTCGTCAATGACGATATGATTATTACAAGACCATATACAGATCCTGATATTACAGTTGTAAAAGACTATTATGATTATAAAGCAGATAGTACAAAACAAGAAAATTCATTAATCCTATATGAATCAACTTATTTACAGAATAGTGGTATCAGCTATGGAGGAAAAGATAACTTCGATGTGACTGCAATCTTAGATGGTACAGTTAGTAGTGTAGAAGAGGATGAATTGCTAGGAAAAATAATTGAAGTTAAACATGAAAATAATTTAATCAGTGTTTATCAAAGTCTTAGTAGTACAGCTGTAAAACAAGGAGATACTGTAAAACAAGGACAAATACTTGGAAAAAGTGGGACTTCTAATGTAGAAAAAGACTTAGGAAATCATTTACATTTCGAATTAATCGACAATGGACAAACAGTAAATCCTAATGATTATTTTGACAAAAAATTAGAAGCAAAGTAAGAGCAAATGCTCTTTTTTTCGTATAAATAAAACTCTTATTTATATAATGAATTAAGGGGTGATTTATGAATACAAAAATTCATAAAAGAATGATGGATGAAGCTTATTATATGTTAAAAACTGGGTATACTGTTAGAGAGATTGCAAATCGTTTTTATGTATCAAAAAGTACTGTTCATAAAGACCTACATGAGAGATTAAAAAAAGTGGATCATGCATTATATCTTGAAGTAGAAAAAATTTTAAATTTTCACAATTGTATTCGTCATATTAGAGGAGGAGAATCAACGAAAAAAAAGTTTCAGAAACAATAATTTTCCTATTCTTTCAAGAGAGTTTGTGATATAATAGATAAAGTTAATACGAGGAGGGATGGTAAATGTTTACAAAAGACATTGGAATAGACTTAGGAACAGCAAATGTTTTAATATACATTAAGGGTCAAGGAATTGTGTTAAATGAGCCTAGTGTCGTTGCCATTGATTCTGAAACAAAAAAGCCACTTGCCGTTGGGACTGAAGCGCGCGAAATGTTAGGAAGAACTCCTGGTAGAGTACAAGCAATCAGACCCATGAAAGATGGAGTGATTGCTGATTTTAATTTAACAGAAATTATGTTAAATCACTATATTAGAAAAGTAAATGGAAAAAGTTTTTTATCAAGACCACGTATTTTAATTTGTTGTCCATCAAATATTACACAAGTAGAAAAAAATGCGATTAAAGAAGCTGCTGAAAGAACAGGTGCGAAAAAAGTATTTCTAGAAGAAGAGCCTAAAGTTGCAGCAATTGGGGCAGGAATGGATATTTCTAAACCAAGTGGTAATATGGTAATCGATATCGGAGGAGGAACGACTGATATTGCAATACTTTCTCTAGGTGGGATTGTCACAAGTTGTTCTATTAAAGTTGCAGGAAATACTTTTGATAACGATATTATTAAATATATTAAAGATAAATATAAGTTATTAGTTGGTGATCGTACTGCAGAAGAAATTAAAATGACAATTGGTTCCGTATATCCAAGTGATACAGTAGAAAAAATGGAAGTAAGAGGAAGAGATTTAGTAACAGGTCTTCCACATACAATTACACTTTCTTCTGATGAAATAGAAGAAGCATTACGTGAAAGTGTATATTTACTTGTTCATCAAGCAAAAAATGTATTAGAACAAACTCCTCCAGAATTATCTGCTGATATTATTGATAAAGGAATTGTACTAACTGGTGGAGGTTCTTTAATTAAAGGGTTTGATCAACTATTATCTCATGAATTAAAAGTTCCTGTTTTTATTGCTGAAAGCCCACTTACATGTGTTGCTGAAGGAACTGGTATATTATTAGATAATCTTCATTTAATTGATAAATAAGTCGCTTTAAAAAGCGATTTTTTCGTGTAAAAAAAAGAAGCTTATGCTTCTTTCGTTGTACGATTATATTTCTTGTTGAATTTTTCAATATTTCCTGCTCTTTTTCCTGATTGTGAATTTTTACCAGTATAAGCTGGATGACATTGACTACAAACTTCCACATGAATTTCACTACGATTACTTCTTACTTGAAATGTATTTCCACAAGCACAAGTAACAGTAGTATCCATATATTCTGGATGAATATTCTTTTTCATACTGTAATCTCTCCTTCCGCCATGACAAATTCATGTCATAGATAATAAATACTTATATAATATATCAAATTTCTAATTATTTGGCAAGTATTTTTATTTAATCTCGGCGAGTTCCAAAAATAGATAATAAATGTATGAAAATATTAATGAAATCTAAATATAAATTTAATGCACCATAAATTGCTAAATTATCTTCTGGAAGTGTTTCTAAAGTAGAAAGCATTTTTGCGGTTTGTATATCATAAGCAACAAAAATTGTAAATACAACCACCCCTATGATAGATATAATAAAATCAACCGTTGCACTACCAACAAATATATTAATTAATCCAGCGATAATAATTCCTAGTAATCCCATCATTAAAATGGTAGATAACTTAGATAAATTAATTTTTGTAAAATATCCAAATAAACCAAATATTCCAAACATAATTGCAGTTGCTAAGAAAATGATTAAAATAGATGGTAATAAGAATAATAAGAAAATATAAGATAATGTTAATCCGGTCATAAAACTATAAAGGGCAAAAGATAATTTTGCTGTAAATGAACTCATTTTCGTAATTCTCATACTCAAGAAAATAACAATACCTATTTCTAGTAAAATCCAGATCCAATTTAATTTTAAAATGTTTAAAATTAAAAATTCTTGTGTAGATACATAATATGCAGTTCCAAACGTAATTAGCAAGCCAATAAACATCCATAGAAAAATTTTTGCAAATAACTTCTTTTGACTCATTTTTTTCACCTCACTTGCATTATACCATGTTTTATTTTTTTAACAAAGTTTTATACATTTTATCACATATACATTCACTAATGATTTGATATTCGTTTTTTGTGGGATAAATACTTGGTATTTGATTTAACCTTTCTTTAAAAATTTTATTTATATGTACGATAGATATATGGTAAATATGTGCTAATTCATTTAATCTTTTGTTTGCATAGTTCAACACTTCATTTAATTGTTCATTCTGAATATCAATTGGATTATAAAAATTAGTCATGATAATATCTTCTTTACAATATTCTCTTAATAGTTCAAATAAATTTTCCATATCTTCCATCATCTCATCAATATGATAATATATTTCACTATAATTTAATGATTGTAAATCAGAGTTCACACCAATCTTATAAAATAAATCATTCATACCAATGGATAGTGTTATTAGATCCGCTTTAATTAGTGCATTTTTTAAAGTCTGCATTTTATTTTTTATTTGAATTTTTTTATTTTGTTCTATATCATTTATCAGATCGGTAATTCTTGCATTATCTTGCGCATAACCAATAATATATGTTTCTAATTTATTTTCCTTTTTTAATATATCTTTTATATAATCTGTATATCCATAGGTAATTTCCCCTGTATTAGTTAATCCTAATGCTTGATAATCACCAAGTGCTACATAATATACTTTCTTATCAATATGAGATAAATAAATCACAAAAACAATAAATAACGTTAAAGCAAGAATAAGAGCAGTTTTTAATTTCATACGATCTCCTCCACAAAAAG
Source organism: uncultured Mycoplasmatota bacterium (assembly GCA_949288035.1). Taxonomy (GTDB): domain Bacteria; phylum Bacillota_I; class Bacilli_A; order RF39; family UBA660; genus UMGS2016. The sequence goes on along the minus strand of CASEIJ010000049.1, from coordinate 37,989 downwards.
AAAAGTAGATTTCTCTACTTTTACTATATTTCGTTTAATTCTATTTTAGCACCTACATTGGTCAATTTCTCTATAATATTTTCATATCCTCTTAACACATATTCTACATGTTCTATGACAGTGATACCATCTGCTTTTAATCCTGCTAAAAATAAACATGCTCCTGCTCTTAAATCTGTTGCTTGTACGGTCGTTCCATGTAATTGTTTCACACCCTCAATATGAAGCGTATCACCTTGAATATTGATATTTGCACCTAATTTATTTAAATAAGAAACATTTTGAAAACGGTTTTCATAAATCGTTTCGATTACTTTAGATTCACCTGGTATACACGCTAATAACGTTGTAATAGGTTGTTGTAAATCTGTAGGAAAACCTGGATATACTGCTGTTGTAATCGAAGTTGGTTCTAATTTTTTAGATGCCCAAACAGTAATACGATTCGTTGATAACTCATACTGAATGCCAATCTCTTTTAATTTTGAAAGTAATGCTTCCACATGATTAGGAATAATATTATCTATGGTTAAAGGATTTCCTAATAATGCTCCTAAGATAATATACGTTCCTGCTTCAATTCTATCCGGAATTACTTCAATATATGCCTTTCCCAATTTTTCAACACCACAAATTACAATTTCACTTGTTCCTGCTCCTTCAATTTCTGCTCCCATATTGTTCAACAAAGTTGCTACATTGACAATTTCTGGTTCTTTCGCTGCATTATGGATGATTGTTTTCCCTTTTGCTTTGACACTTGCCAACATGGCATTCATTGTTGCTCCTACACTAGCACAATCTAGATAAATATCATTTCCAACTAATTCTTCTGCTTCTATTTTATATTTATTACCATCTATTTGAATGGTTGCACCTAATGCTTCAAAAGCTTTTAAATGTTGATCAATTGGTCTTTTTCCAATCGCACAACCTCCGGGAAAATACATTTCTACTTTTTTATACTTTCCTAATAATGCTCCCATAAAATAGTATGAAGCCCTTAATTTTTTAGAAATCGATTCTGGAATTTCTTTATTTTGAACATGTTCTGAATGAATTATCATAGTTGATCCATCTCTTTTTAAAGATGCGCCTAAATAAATTAAAATCTCATCTAATGCATCAATATCTGTAATATTCGGAATATTTTCAATAACAACTTCCTCATCTGATAATAAACTTGCTGGTACAAGTGCAACAGCACTATTTTTTGCACCACTAATCTCAATTGTACCTGAAAGTGATTTTCCACCCTGAATTACTAACTCTTTCATTTCTCCACTCCTATATATTTTATGATGTTTTTATTATTTTGTTATGCTTTTCCATTACTATTTAATAAATAGATTTTTTCCTTAATTTTTTCTTTCATTGCTTTTTCTCCTGATTTAATAATTTTCCTAGGATCATATACAGCTTGATTTTCATTTAAAAACATTCTTACATCTTTCGCCCAAACAAGTTGTAAATCTGTATTAATATTTAATTTACAAATTCCACAAATTACACTTTGTTTTATCAATTCATCAGGAATTCCCGACCCCCCATGTAATACCAATGGCAAATTTGTAAGTTCTTGAATTTTCTTCATACGATCAAAATCTAGTTTTGGTTCTCCTTTATAAATACCATGTACACTACCTAAAGCTGGCGCCAATGAATCAATCTCTGTTTCTTTTGCTAAACGAACAGCATCTTCTACTTTCGCATAAGCAAGCTCATCAGCAATCCCGTCTTCTTCTCCCCCTACATGTCCAATTTCTGCTTCTACTGTTACATTTCTTCCATGAGCATATGCAACAACTTCACTTGTCATTTTAATATTCTCTTCAACACTATACTTAGAAGCATCAATCATAACAGATGTAAATCCAGCATCTATTGCTTCTTTACAAGATTCAACACTACTACCATGATCTAAATGTAGAGCAACAGGTACTGTAATATGTAACTCTTTTATCATTGCTTTAACCATTTCTGCAACCGTAAAAAATCCTACCATATATTTTTTCGCACCTTCACTAACCCCTAAAATAACAGGACTTTTTTCGGCTTCACATGTCTCTAAAATAAATCTTGTCCACTCTAAGTTATTAATATTAAAGTGTGGTACCGCATACCCTTCTTGTTTTGCTTTTTCTAACATTTGTTTTGTATTTTCTAACATATTATCACCTTTCTTATTATAACAAGTTTTACTATAGAAAACAATTAAAGACCATATATTATACCTAAAACTATTAAAACTATTCCACCAACAGTTGGGGCAAGTATACCAAAAATGCTATTTAACTTCTTACCCAAATTTAACCCCAAACATGTAAAAAAACCACTACAAATAGAAAAAGTAAGAGCACATAATAGTAAATGAGGAGAAATCGCAGAAAGACCAATTCCCACAGAAAAACTATCCATGGATACTGCAAAACCAAACAATAATAACTCTAATAACTGAAATTCTTTTACTTCTTTTTCCTGTTTTAAACTTTCAAATATCATTTGAATGCCAATAAAACATAATATGATTGAAACAATAAATTCTGGATTTAAAGGTAATATTTGAAATAATAACTTACCAAAAAAGTGACCGAGCAATGGCATAAAAAAATGATAAGAAGCTACAATAATAGATAATTTCCAAACAAAATGTTTTTTCAAATTCAAAGTTCCATACAAAAGTGATAATGAAAAAGCATCCATAGATAAACTGATTGCAATTAAAAATATTACAAAAACATGCATAGAATCACCTAGATAATTCTATGCATTCTAACTATAAATATTTTTCAATGAGTTCTTGGATAAAAAATTTATACTCTGTATCTTCAGCCTCTTCTTTTTCTTCTGCTTCCATAATACATAAAGGAGGAAAAAGAACACACCACCAATTATTTCCTTCTCCTTTTCCTAAAGTTACTAATAAAGATTCATAATTTCCTTCTGGATAAGTAACACCCTTATATGTTTTTTCTGGAAAATAATGTGCCCCATAGTCCACTTGAAATGATAAGGGACTATTTTGTTGTTTTAAAGTATTTGCTACTTTGGTTCTTAGATCAGGTAAACTAGCGTTGATTTCTTCACGCGCTCTATATATTCCCTTAGTGTCTTTTAATAACGTATATAATTCACTTTGAAGTGCTTCACTTACCTTCATTTTTAACTGTTGATCTTCTGTGCTATTAGAATTTGCTAATACACGTAACCGTATGGCTTCTTCAGGAATTAAAACATTGGTAGATTGTGTACAAAATGCTTGAAAAAATAAAACAGATATTAAGCCAATCACAATATATTTTTTCATAAAAAATCGCTCCCTTATATTGTCATAATGAGCGATTTCATAAATTTTATTCAATTATTTATGGTATGATTCATGATTATTTATTTTATATGCACGATATATTTGTTCTAATAGCACAACACGAAATAACTGATGCGGAAAAGTCATTTTACCAAAGGATAATGACCAATGACTCATCTGTTTTATCGTTTGTGCTAAACCATATGATCCCCCAATAATAAAAGTAACGGTTGAATGAGTTTGATAAATAGAATCAATTTTTTTCGCAAATGATTCACTAGAAACTTGTGTTCCTTCTATCTCTAATGCGATTACATAATCTTTCGGTCCAATATATTTTTTTATCATACTTGCTTCTTTTGTTATGTTTTCTTCAATATTAGATGTTGTAACATCAGGAATTTCAATAATTTCCAATTTCGTATATTTTGATAATCTCTTTTGATATTCAGCGATTGCTTCCCGATAAAATGACTCTTTTACTTTTCCAACACAAATAATTTTAATCATACTTCCACCAATTCTGTTTGTTCTTTTTGTGTTGATATAATCACCGGAACTTGATCATTAATTTTTTCAACACAAGTATCATATGCAATCTTAGCATCGTTATTTTCTTCACTCAAGTGAATTAATATAATTTTTTCTGTATTTTTTCCAATTAATTTTGATAAATAATAACTACTATCTACATTTGATAAATGGCCTCTATCACCTAAAATACGTTGTTTTAAATGATAAGGATACGATCCATTCATCAACAGATTAATATCGTGATTACTTTCCATAATATAAATACTTCTGTTTGTTAACATATTAAAGTATTTTTTATTTAAATAACCGGTATCGGTAATATAAACAATAGAAGAATGATTTTCTTCAAATAAATATCCATTAGAATCATCAACATCATGACTTGTTTTAAAAACAGTGATATGAAAAGAATCTAGTTCAAAATATTTATCAATAATGGTATATGAAAAATCAGGATATGTTTTTACTAATTCATCATACATAATTTGACTTACATATAATTCTGGATGATATCTTTTAATAAATACACGTAAACCACTAATATGGTCTACATGTGTATGAGTAAGGAAAATTCCTTCAATTTCCTTTGGATCAATTTCTAACTCTTTTAATTTCTTTTCTACATAAGTAGAAGTCGTTCCAAGATCTACTAAAAACTTATGATGAAGCGTTTCTATATAAGTAGAATTTCCCTTACTACCACTTGCTAAAACACTAACTTTCATTAGTATAAGAGAAGCGCATTATATACTTGACCACGACGTGGCGCTCCATTTCTCCATGCTTCAAAATGTAAATGACATCCAGTCGCTCGACCTGTTTTACCAACATATCCAATTAATTGTCCTTTTTCTACAACTTGCCCTACATGTACTATATATTTAGACATATGAGCATATAATGTATAATATCCGTTATTATGATTAATTGTTACGTAATTACCATTACCTAAATCAGGACGATATGCAGCTTCTGTCACAACTCCGTTATTAGCTGCCCAAATTGGTTTTCCACAACTTTCTGCAATATCTGCACCCGTATGTAGTGAACGAGCTCCACTAATTGGATCAACACGATATCCCATTGGACTAATGATGTAATGGCTTGGTACTGGCCAATACCATGCTCCATATCCTACAGAAGGAATTACTTTATCACCTTTGACAACGATTTTCTTAATCGCTGGTTTTAATTCTTCACGGGATTGAATCTCTGTAGAGATAACATCTCCATTCACATAAGTTAACTCTTGTTTTACACGGTCCAATCCATCTTCTCCTTCTTGGATAACTTCATCTTCTCCCACAAGTTTACTAGAATCATATCTTTCTTCTGTAGAGTAATTATTTACAACATCTGATGTTTGATTTACTACCGATACTACTTGAATCTGGGGATCTGTCATTCCAATTACAACTGTTTGACCAGGGAATAATAAACTTTTCTCACTTGTAAATTCCGGATTTGATATTAAAAATTCATTCACACTAATTTGATTATTAAAAGCTACTTGACTAATTGTATCTCCCACTTGAACTGTATAATCTTTCTTATTATTGTTTTTTCCAAATAATAAGTATTGAGACAATTCTTTAGAATCAGTATATATTTTTTCTGTTACAGGAATATAACTTTCACTCATAGTCATATTATTGTTAATATAAATATTATCAATATAACTACCGGTTGTTGTTACTGGCGTTTGTGTATCTTCCATATATGATTCATATTCTTCTATACCAACAAATGTTTTTACTGTGTTTTCTAGTGCTTCTTTGGCAACTGATTTTTTATCTATATACAATCTTGTTTTCTTTTTACCATTTTGAATCGTTAAACGATATCCTTTAATTGTAAATGGTTTTTTTTCAGAAATTTTTTGATAAATATCAGCAACACGATCTACCTTTTCATCATATGTGATTACTTTTTTTATTTCTAATCCATTCGGAGCATATATCTTATCAGCATTTAATTTCTTCTTATAAGCTTCTCCTTTTTGATCAATATACTCTTCTAGTGAATCTTTCGACTTTACTCGTCCAATCACTTCGTCATCTAAATATACTTCATATACTGTATTTGGTTCTAAATCTCCTTTTGATTGAAATCCCGATACAAATAAAGTACTAATTAGAATCACTGCTAATAATAACAAACCAATTTTTTTCATAAATCACATACCTTTCTATTCTAACAATTCACTATGACTCTTCACGATTGATAAAATTTAAAAATGTAGATGTCTGTAATTTAAAAATTAAATCAACAGTTGCAGTTGGACCACTACGATTTTTTCTAATTAACAATTCACTACGACTTGTATTTTCATCAATTGCATTCTCTTTATGGTAATAATCATCACGATATAAGAATGCAACTAAATCTGCATCTTGTTCAATTGATCCAGATTCTCTTAAATCACTTAAAATTGGTCGCTTATCGTCACGTCCTTCAACACTACGTGAAAGTTGTGCTAAAGCAATTACAGGAATATTTAATTCCATTGCCATTGTTTTTAATGAACGAGAAATTTCTGATACCTCTTGTTGTCTTTGACCAGCGTATTTACTAGAACCACTAATTAATTGTAAGTAGTCAATAATCACTGCCGAAAGACCAGTATCACTCGCTGATAAACGACGACATTTAGAGCGTATATCACTAATAGAAAGTCCTGGTGTATCATCTATATATATTTTCTTATTGGCAAGTCTACTCATTGCTTCGTTAACACGTTTCCAATCTTGATGCTCTAAACGTCCAGTACGCAACTTCCTACTATCAATTTGACCTGCACTAGCAATCATACGCATTGCTAATTGTTCTGCTCCCATTTCCAAGTTAAAAATAGCAACTGCCTTATCTGTATTATTTGCCATATTCATTGCTAAATTTAAAGCAAAGGCAGTTTTTCCCATTGCTGGACGAGCAGCAATAATAATTAATTCATTCTCATGAAATCCAGATGTAATACGATCTAGATCATAAAACCCCGTCGCAATTCCTGTAATTTCTCCTTTATTCTTCGATAATTTTTCTAAATCTAACTGTGTTTTATTTAAAACATCAGATAAACTACGAAATTCCGTTCCTTTTCTTGTTTTAACAACATTTAAAATCTTTTTTTCAGCATTATCCAATAACTCACTAATATCACCAGTTGCTCCAAAACAATCATTGGCAATTTCAGTAGACTCTTCTATTAAACGTCTTAAAATCGCATTCTCTTCAACAATTTGCATGTAATTATCTACATTAGCAGCACTTGGCACAATATTTGTTAATTCACTTAAATATTCTACATCTCCTACTTGTTTTAACCATTTTCTTTTATCTAATTCTGCACTGACCGTTGTAAAATCAATTGGAACTTGTTTCTCTAATAAATCACGCATCACTTCAAATATTTTCTGATGCTGATCAGAATAAAACAAATCTTTATCTAAATTTTCTACACATTTTTGAGCTGCATATTTAGATAAGAACATAGATCCTAACACAGATTGTTCAGCCTCTATATTGTGTGGTATAACCCTCTCTTTCATAACAATCCCCCCGAACTACATTTATTTTACGTGAACTTTCATTTTCGCAATTACTTTTTTATGTAATTCTATTTCTACAAAATGCGTCCCTAAACTTTGAATTGGATGATCTAAATGAATCTGTTTTTTATCAATATGAAATCCTTCTTTGTTTAAAGCTTCTTTTATTTGTTTTATAGAAATTTGTCCAAACATTTTTCCTTCTTTTCCTGTTTTAGCACTAAATTCAAATGTTTTTGCTTCTAATTCCTTTTTTATATCTTCCATATCATGTACTTTTAAAGTCTCTTCAATACCACGACGTGCTTCTTCATTTTTTAATTTCGTCATATTTCCAGAACTTGCTAAAACCGCATACCCATTCTTAATTAGAAAGTTATTTCCATACCCATCTTTCACTTCTTTTACTTCACCTTTTTTACCTTGACCTTTTAAATCACGAATAAATATTACCTTCATTGTTTCACCTTCCATTCAATACTTGAATTAATGCTTCTTTCACTTCTGAAATTGTTTTATTTTTAACACTAGTAGCTGCATCGGTTGTATGACCACCACCACCTAATTGTTCCATATATTCTTCTACATTAATCTTTCCAATAGAACGTGCACTTACATATACTGTTTCTTTATCTAATCGTCCTATTACAAAAGAAGCTTCAACATTATCAAATTTTAACAGTTCTTCAGCAATTACTGCTAAATCTTTTCTTTCATAATGTTGTTCATCTAAAATACACATCGCCATATTTTGATTGACCATAAAACTTTTTTTCACAAAATGTTGTCTTTTTAAGTAACTACTTCGATCTTCTTTTAATAATTCCTGTTTCAAAACATGGTCTGCACCTATCTTTGTTAAAAAAGCTGCTGCTTCATATGTTTTATCCGTTGTTTTAACATTAAATTGATTTGTATCAATTTCTATTCCAGCTAACATAATTGTTGCGATAACTGGATTTACTGTTTTATTTAAATATTTTAAGTAATCAACCATAATCTCATTCACACTTGATAAATCAGGTGCAATATATTCAAATAATGTATGGTACTGTATTGTCATATTTTTCACATGATGATCAATTACTACAATATTTTCAAACTTATTTACTACTTCAGGAAACTCTAACATTTCTTTTTTATATACATCTAATATAACTAACAAACTATTTTTTCTTTTATACTCTAAATAGGTTTTTTCATTTAAAAAAGCAATATCAATTTTCGCATCTTCTAAACTTTCTAGTGCATGAGAAATTGCCATATTATCTTTTAGATTTTCTAAAAAAACATACGAATTTTTATCAAAACTTCGAACAATTTCATAAAGTGCTAAAGAAGAACCAAAAGCATCCATGTCAATATCATGATGTGCCATAATCATTACATTATCACTTTCACGAATTAAAGACGTTAGTTTTTTAAACATTGTTTCCATGAAATCACCTATACAACATTATACTATATTTTTTCAAATATGTCTTCCACATATCTTATAACAAAAATAAAAAAATGAAAATGCAATTTTGCAAATTCATTTTATTTTTCGCATGCTTTTGTCTTGCTAGCTAAATCTTTTATCTTTTTAAAGCGATGATGTAATCCTGACTTCGTTATTTTATTACCTGTTTCTATACTAATAATCTCACTTAACTCTAATAAAGATACTTCTGGATATTTTAATCGATAATTGGCTACTTCCTGTACTTTATCATCTAATAATTCAAATACATTCTTATCCTTTAAATATTGAATATCTTTTATTTGTTGGTTAGCAGTTTCCATTAATTTTTCAACATTGGCCTGTTCACAATTATTTAACCGATTCGTTCTATTTTTTTCTTCTCGATAAATACGAATATCTTCATAATACATCGTTGCCTTATCAGCGCCTATAATTCTCAAAAAATCACCAATTTTTTCTGCTTCTTTCATGTATACCATATATTTATTATCTCTTTTTAATAGTTTAGCATTTAAATGAAAGCCATTTAATAAACCTAATATAAATTCCGCATATTCTAAATCACTAAAAACAAATTCTAAATGATAACGAGATGTTTTCGGATCATTCATACTACCGCATGATAAAAATACACCTCTCAAATAAGAACGCTTTAATTCAAAATCATCATAAATATATGAATGAGGAACCATTCTCATCTTACCATGTTCTATAATTGATAAATCTTCTAATATTTCATTTTCTTTATATTTCACTTCTAATATATATTGTAAGTTTTTATTAAAATTATATCCACGACGTACGATAATTTTACTTGTTACATCATAATTTTTTTGAATTAATTGAAAAATACGACGAGAAACATTTTCATTTTCAGTCGTTACTTGAAAATATTGATCATAAATTGTAGCAAGATTTCTAACCAAAGCGGATAATTCTGATATTTCATCTGTCTTAGTTGTTCTTAAATTGCATACTTCTTCTTTAATTGAACCTGTGAATGACATTATAATAAGTTAGAGAAGATGTGGAATGCTAATTTCATAGAATTATGTCTTAAAACTCCATCTTCTATAATTACAAAATCATCTTCTATTATTTTTACATTTAATTTTCGCAAAGCAGCAATATCAACTTTTACAGGGTCTTTTTGTTCTAAATCCGCATATTTATCCCTTAAAACCTTATCAATTTTCCCTTCATTTACAATTACTTTATCTACTTTATGTTTTCCTAAATAACGATTTAAAACTTCGACATGATCTGCAACTGTAAAATTATCTGTTTCTCCTGGTTGTGTCATCATATTGCATACATACATCACTTGAGCATGACTTTTATCAATCGCATGTATTACATCTTTACAGATTAAATTCGGAATAATACTTGTATATAAACTTCCCATCGATAATAATATTAAATCTGCCTCTTTAATAGAACGAATTACTTCTGAACTAACTACTGGTTCTTCTTTATAATATACCTTTTTAATTACACCATGTGTTTCGGTAATATTATGTTCTCCTTCAATCACTCTTCCATCTTCCATTTTTGCCATCAATACAACATTATCCTCAGTTAATGGCAATACGCGTCCTTTTAAATTTAATATTTTAGCTAATGCTTCAATTCCTTCTGATAAATTACCATTAATATTAGACATTGCAGTTAATAATAAATTACCCACAGTATGACCATCTAAATCACTTGTTGTGTGAAAACGGTAATTAAATAACTTCTCAACAAGAGGTTCAACCTCAGAAAGAGCTACTAAAACACGTCTCATATCACCAACAGCAATGGTATTAAATTCTTGGCGTAAACGCCCTGTACTTTTCCCATCATCGCAAACAGATACAATTGCTGTAATATCTACCGGAAATTGCTTTAAGCCTCGAAGTAGAGTAGACATTCCTGTTCCTCCACCTAATACGACAATCTTCTTTTTCATACTATCACCATTATTATTATACTATAATTTTAATCATTTTGATAATCAAAGGAAAAAGAAAAAGAATTTTATAATTCTTTTTCGGCTGTTGTTGCTGCAGTAGCACCATCACCCACTGCAGTTGTTAATTGATAAACTTCTTTTTTAACACAATCACCGCATGCATAAATTCCTTCTATATTAGTATGCATATTTTGATCTGTTACTATAAAACCTTGATCAAGATGAATATCAATATTTTTTAAAAATGAAGTATTTGGAATAGATCCAATATAAACAAATAAACCATCTAATTGTAATATTGATTTCTTTTCTTCTTGCATAACTTCAATACCTGTTATTTTTTCTTCATTGCCTAATATTCCTACAACATGAGTTTGGTATAAAAAATGAACTTTAGGACTTGCTTTCAGTTTTTCATAAAGAATCTTACTACCTTTAAATTTTTCACTGCGATTAATCATAATGATTTTTTTACAAAGTTTTGTTAAATAAAGTGCTTCTTCCAAGGCACTATTGCCACTTCCTATAACAGCAACTGTCTTATCTTTGAAAAATGCGCCATCACATAAAGCGCAATAACTAATACCATGCCCTATATATTTTTCTTCATCACGTAATTCTAACTTTCTAGGCGTTCTTCCAGTTGCAATAATTAAACGATCACAAATATATTCATTCTGTTTTGTCATAATTTTAATTTCTTGTTCCTTATTGATATTTAGAACATCTTCAAAAATCATTGGAATATTTAGCTTTTGAGTTTGTTGATATACATTCATTGCTAAACTAGGACCATCAATTGTTAGAAATCCAGGATAATTGTCTATTTCTGCTGTACGATTGATCTGTCCCCCAGGAATCTCCCTTTCTAAAATCATAACATCGTAACCAGCTCTTTTCAAATAAATCGCTGCTGTCATACCACTTATACCACCACCGATTACAATAAATGGATACTTATTATTTCTCATACTTTTCCTCCCAATAATTCTTTTTCCACTTTTTTAAACATAGTATGCATAAAATAACTCCTGACACTACAAATAACAGTGATACAATTTGCGCTATTTTAAAATTTCCTAGCATTAAACTATCCGTCCTAAGGCTTTCGACAAAAAATCGTTCAATTCCATACCATATTAAATAAAAACTAGTTAACGTACCTAATTTTAACTTTTTATTTTTATGGAAACAAATTAAAATAATAAAACCTAAAAAACACCATAAAGATTCATATAAAAAAGTTGGCTGATGATAAACACCATTAATATACATTCCATCTATAATAAATTTAGGGAGATGTAGGCTCTCTAAAAATGCTAATGTGGTTACAGGTCCATAAGCTTCGCTGTTCATAAAATTTCCCCAACGTCCAATTGCTTGCCCTAAAATTAATCCTATGACAATCATATCACAGAAAAAAAGGGGAGAGTAATTATTTTTTTTCGTAAAATATAATAAATAAAGAAATCCGGCAATAATACCGCCATGAATCGCAAGACCACCTTCCCACACTTTGAAGACATCTAACGGTTCACTTAAATAATAATCTAAATGAAATAACACAAAATACAATCTTGCTCCAATAAATGCGATTGGTAATAAAAAGAAGAAAAAGTCTATCATCTTATCTTCTGATATACCATGGCGTTTTGCTTCTTGTAAAACGAAATAACCACCTAATATTAATCCTATCGCAATAAAAACTGAATACCAATGAATTTGTATATTACCTAATTCTATTAAAATCGGATTCATACTTTCTTTCTCCTAAATAATGGAGTTAATACAATACTATCCATTAACATATTTAAAATGGATATAATAATAGCAATGAAAAATGCCATCCAAATACCATGAATTTGAAAATGATCTTGTAATAGAAAACTTACCATGTATAGGATAAATACATTAATAAATGGATAAAACAACCCTAACGTAAGACCCGTAATTGGTAAAGTCAACCAAAATAATATAGGTTTAATTGTTTTATTTAAGATAAATATAATAATTGCTGCCACAAGTGCCCACATACCAAATAAATTAGAATCAATTTGTAGTGTTTTTGGAAACAACAGCGATACAGCAATCAATATAATTGCATATCCTACCATTCCTACTAACCATTCAATCATACGATTCAAATGTATCTTTTTATCATTTGTATCTTCGATTATTACTTTCATCATTTCACTTCCTTGCAGTATATTATATCATAATTCTATGTAAACAGGTATCTACACTTTTCTTCATTCATATGACATTTCTAGACAAAAATAGAGTATATGTTTAGTTATACTCTAATGTTTTTGCCTTTATTCGCTTTGTAATTCAAATAAAATATCTCTTAATTCCATAGCCCTTTCAAAATCTAAATTTTTAGCTGCTTGATTCATTTCTGACTCAATATCCATCATCAATTTCTTTTTCTCATGTTTACTCATCTTCTCAGGTTTCTTCTCTTCAATTTCCTGATTATTAGAAATCACTTCGTGTATTTCTTTCATAATTGTTTTAGGAACAATTCCATGCTCTTGATTATATTTCATCTGAATCTCACGACGTCTTCTCGTCTCCTCGATTGCTATTTTCATAGAATCACTGATTGTATCTGCATACATAATCACATGTCCCTCGCTATTACGAGCTGCTCGTCCAATTGTCTGAATTAAACTTCTATCACTACGTAAGAATCCTTGTTTATCAGCATCTAATATAGCAATCAAGCTTACTTCTGGAATATCAATTCCTTCGCGTAACAAGTTAATTCCTACTACCACATCATATTTTCCTAATCTTAAATCACGAATAATACGCATACGTTCCAATGTCTTTATTTCACTATGTAAATATGCAACCTTGATATCGGCATTTTTCAAATATGTCGTTAATTCCTCTGCCATACGTATTGTTAAAGTTGTTACTAACGTTCTTTCATTTTTATCAATTCGTTTATGAATTTCATTTAATAAATCGTCTATTTGATCTTTTGTAGGTTTTACTTCAATTGTTGGATCAAGTAAACCTGTTGGACGAATAATCTGTTCCACGATATGGCCATTAGATAATGCTTTTTCATAATCCCCTGGCGTTGCAGAAACATAAATTGCTTGATGAATCTTTCCCTCAAATTCCTCAAAACGTAGTGGTCTATTATCTAGTGCACTTGGTAAACGAAAACCATAATTCACAAGCACTTCTTTTCGCGCTCTATCTCCATTATACATTCCTCTTACCTGTGGTAATGTCACATGGGATTCATCCACTACTAAAAGAAAATCATCACCAAAGAAATCAATTAATGTAGTAGGCATTGCTCCTGGAGGTTTAAGCGCTAATGGTCTAGAATAATTCTCTACACCACGGCAAAAACCTGTTTCTAAAAGCATTTCCATATCATAATTCGTTCTTTCCATCAATCTTTGATATTCTATTAACTTATTTTCTTTTTTAAATTTTTCTAACTGTTGTTCTAATTCTTCTTTGATATTTTTTACAGCAATTTTTAATTTTTCTTCGCTTGTAACAAAATGACTAGCTGGAAAAATACTAATCGTCTTCTTAGAACTCAAAACCGCACCTGTTACAGTATCAAATTCATTAATTTTTTCTACCTCATCACCAAAAAACTCAATCCGAATTCCTTTACCATGCTGACTAATAGGAACTAATTCTAAAGTATCTCCACGAACGCGAAACGCACCACGTTTTAAATCCATTTGATTACGTTCATATAACATTTCAATTAATTTTTCAATCACTTCATCACGATCGATTGTTTCTCCAACATCTATAGTAAGCATTTTCTTTCGATATTCTTCTATATCTCCGATTCCATAAATACATGAAACACTCGCTACTACAATAACATCTTTGTATTTTAGTAGGGCAGAGGTAGCAGAGTGACGTAGTTCATCTATTTCATCATTAATAGCAGCATCTTTTTCAATATAAGTATCTGTTTTTGCAACATATGCTTCTGGTTGATAATAATCATAGTATGAGACAAAATATTCTACATGATTATTAGGAAATAATTCTTTTAATTCACCATATAATTGACCTGCTAAAGTTTTATTATGAGCAAGTACTAAAGTAGGTTTATTTACTTCTTTTATAACATTTGCAATCGTAAATGTCTTTCCCGTTCCCGTTGCACCTAATAAAACTTGATGTTTCACATTATTTTTAATTCCATCTGCTAATTTCTGAATTGCTTCTGGTTGATCTCCACTTGGTTTATATTTTGACACTAATTCAAACAATGCATTCGCCTTCTTCCTTATAAATACAGATTTATTTTATCATATCATCAGGAGGAGGAAAATATCATTTTTTGTATTTTCTATTGTTTCCTTTTAAAAACTTTGTTATTATTGAAAACAAAGGAGTAAATGAAATGAATTTAACAGAAAATGAATTTAAACAACTAACATATATTTCTGCAGGAACATTTGGAGCAGTTTCTCATAATGATACAACTGCATTTAAAAGATATCACACCCTTGTAAAAACACACTCTGATTTTGGATATCAACTAATTTCAAACCCATGTCTTAAACCTCATCCAATTAAATTTCAATTGGTGAAATATTTAAATAAAAAGTTACGATATACAGATCTAAATTACGAACGTTTATATATCGACCAAAAATTCTGTGGCATATGTTATCCATACTATGAAGGAAAAATATTATATGAATTACAACAACTACCTTTTATAGAAAAAGAAAATATTGTAAAACAATTATTACGTAATGCTGAGGAATTATCCACTAATAATATTTATCCGCTAGATTATAAATTAGATAATATTATTTATACTAATACCGGACAAGTAAAAATTATAGACTTAGATGATCCATTAACAAAGTACAGATTCATAAAACACCCAAATCTATTCAATGAAAGCATGATAACTCTTACAAATACAATCATTCATTTTTTAAATTCAAACTATAATCACTCTTATTATTTCTTATCTAAATATCTAACCCATAAAAAGCAAATTCATGATTTACGTGAAAGTATTACATATCAAAAATTAAAGAACTATTTAAATATACATCGTTTAAATAATTGTTTTCTGATTATTCAGCCAATGGATTTTTCCTATAAAGATATTTCTTTTATAAAAGCAATGATTAATAAGCTTGATGTGAAAGTCATTGTGCTCGATTCACAATCTATTTCTTTTGAAACACTGGAACAATTTGTAATTCATCTCAATCAAGAAGGGATTTCTATTTTTGATGTAATACCAGAATCAAATCACATATTCGATAATTACATAAACAATTACAACACTTCTGAATATTATTGGTTAGATCACAACAAAAATATTTCCAAACAAAAAATTAAAAGCAGGTAACTTTACCTGCTTTAAAATTTTTCCAAACAATTTCCAGCTTCTGATTTTCCAAAAATGAGTGCTAAAACAAAATCTATTAAATCTGGTAACATAATCAATATTACAAGTAAAAGCAATCTTTTCATAAATGTTGTACCAGATTTTTTTATCATTTCTTCGTGATTTGCCACAACTGCTTTAATAAAATCCATAATACCTAAAATAACAACAGCAGCAACTGCAACGCCTCTAATCCAATGGTATATATCTGCTAATAAGTCTAATAAGTCATCTCCAAATAATTTACAACCAACAGCATCTGGATCCAATTTTGTCATTAATGGTTTTTTATGATATTCTTTAATGTTTCCACTCTTTCCTTTTAATACTTCTTCTGTATAATTTAAAATGTCACGATAAGTAGCTGTTTGATAATGAACTGTATCTGTAAATTGAAAATTGATATTCGAATAAGTATCTATGATTTGATTTGGAAAATTTTGTGCTACGATAGAATTGAATTTTTCAACAGCACTATTTGATATTGTCTGATGATTTTGTACTGGGTTTACCGTCATATAATAGAAATCTGTATCGGGAAATTCTTGTTCTAATTGTTTATAAAGAGAAATATACTTATATACATTTTCTTCTCCTGTTGCACCTATATCATTGATTCCAAAATTAAATACAACTGCTCCATTAGAATGTGTGTTTAAATGATTTCTTAAAGTATTAACTGCTTCTGAAGAAAACCAATTATATCCCATACTTTCTTTCGCTATAAAAACATACTTAGAAGAATTAGCAGTACTATTTTTTAATCCGACTGTTCTAGAATCACCCACAAAACAAATAGAATCATAATCTTTTCCTAAAACCTGAAATGGAGTGAATAAGAACAGTACTAGAATGACTCCTATTACAATAAACCTTTTCATTCTATCACCACTTATAATTATAACATATCATGAAATCAGAGACTAGTTATTTCTTTTTTAAATATAAGATATTAATATCAACAAGATGATCTACACCATCAACTTGACCATCTTCACACATTTGCCACATTTTATAAGAGCCTTGATAATTAGTTTGTTCTGTGTAATGAGCAAGCCAAACATCATCTTCTAAAGGCATCCACATATTTTCTAAATAGGTTTTACTGCTATAAATCATACCATCATATCCTGCTTTTTCTACTTCATCAACAAATGCTTCAGCCATACTAGTTAATCCAAAAAAACTAAGGTGATAATCATTATAATATTTCCAATTCTCCCAATCAAAGGCAATTGGTAATTGAATATCATATTTTTTTATCTGTTTCAATACCCATTTAGCATCTTTTCTGGCATCTTCTACTGAGGCAGCATATGAATAAAAATAAATTCCAGCATCTATTCCATATTTGTTTGCTTGTTCAATATTATGTTTAAATTGTTTATCCACAAAGTAATCTGTATCTATTCCTTTTGTTCCACCAACACGAATCATTACAAACTCAACACCAGTATTTTTTAATTTTTTAAAATCAACATTTCCTTGAAAACTTGATAAATCTATACCTATTTTAGTTTGTTTTGTCTTATGTTTTTTCACTACATCTGTAAATTGAGTATAAATAGGTTCTTCAGCTTCAATATTTGTGTTGTTCTCTGTATCAGTAACAGGCTCTTGAACAACAAGGGTAAAAGGTTGTTCTTCTGTATTTCCATTTTTATCAACTGCTTTAAATACTAATTCATAATTACCAGCAGTATTCATATCATAAGTACCTTCAATTGTACATTTTGGATGATCATCATAGTTATCTCCACATAAAATTTTATCAGTAAGATTTATATTAGAACCTTTTGTAACTGTATATGTATTTCCTAACCAGATAAGAGGTTCTGTTGTATCTACAATATGAATTTGATACTCATATGGCACTTTTATACCATCATCATTGATAAAATAAAATGAAATATTCTTATCTCCCAATTTAGTTGTATCTATTTGGTAATTATCAACAATTTTTCCATTTATACTTTCTATCATATCAGAAACTTTTAAAGACGTTGCAAATTCAACATTTAAATTTGATTTTAGTTTCACTTCTATTTTAGCTGTTTTAATACGTATATATTGATATAGAAAATAGCTTACTATTACAACAAAAAAACTGATTATGAGTGCAAATATTATTTTCTTTTTATTACATTTCACTGAATCACCTCATTATTATATTAACTTTACTATATCATATTTTTATACATTTACAAGAAAAAAATACAAAGTTTATGCTTTGTATTCTCCTCCATTTACATGAATCACTTGTCCTGTTGTATAAGATGAATCAGGGCTTGCTAAATAGACATAAGTTGAAGCAATCTCATATGGCTCTCCAGCACGTTTTAAATCACTTTTAGAACCAAATGTGGGTATTTTATCACTAGACCAACTTGATGGTTGTAATGGGGTCCAAAACGTTCCTGGAGCGACTGCATTGACACGTATATTTTTACGAGCCAAATTAGTAGCTAATGCTTTTGTAAAACCGACAATTGCCCCTTTTGATGCAGCATAATCAATTAATTCTGGTTCTCCATAATAAGTTGTAATAGAACTTGTATTAATAATACTAGATCCTTCTTTTAAATAAGGAAGCGCTTCTTTCGTTAAATAAAATATAGAATATAAATTCGTCTTCAATGTAAAATCAAACTGTTCTTCTGTAATATCTAATAAAGATTTCTGTGGATATTGAACACCTGCATTATTGACTAAAATATCAATTTTTCCATATCTTTCCAAT
Source organism: uncultured Mycoplasmatota bacterium (assembly GCA_949288035.1). Classification (GTDB taxonomy): domain Bacteria; phylum Bacillota_I; class Bacilli_A; order RF39; family UBA660; genus UMGS2016. The sequence goes on along the minus strand of CASEIJ010000049.1, from coordinate 19,031 downwards.
GTACTATCTACTACAAATTTTGCAAAGGATGGGTCTTTTAAATCACCAGATAATAGTTCAACACAGCCACCTAAATTTTCAATATATTCTTTTGTATCAAAAGCATCTTTGTGTTCATCATAATAAACAAGCATTAGCTTTGCGCCTTCTTTCGCAAAAGCAACTGCAACAGCTCTTCCAATTCCAGAATCTCCTCCAGTGATAATTGCTACTTTGTTATGCAAACGTTTATTCTCACATATACTAGGTATATCATATATAGGCAATGGTTTCATAAGATATTCCATTCCTGGTTGTCTATTTTGATGTTGAGCTGGAAAATATATAGGTATTTCTTCACATTTTAACTCTTTATCAATTGCTTTTCTAGCATGAAATGGATAGTTACATTTTAATTTTTTCATAATAATCACCTAATGTTACTATATGAAAGAAAAATAATTATGCGATTCAAAAAAAAGAAAAGATTAAATATCTTTTCTTACTTTAAATACTACTTGATATAAATCTTCAAAATCATATTCTTCAATGCGCACCTGGTAACCTTTATTCTGTAATTCTTGTGCAAAATTTTTAGCTTCTAAACTTACTTTTTGAACATCAAATACTTTTACTGGTTCTGGATTCACTTCAGGAGTTGAAACAGAATTTGATGATACAACAGATTCTGTTTCAGGTAATGGAGTAGAAACAACATTTTCTTGAGATACTGAAGTAACATTCTCATCAGGCATATCAGGTTCAAATAAGAATGAATTTGCTTGATCTGTAATAATTGGTTCAACTGGAGTAATTTCTGGTTCTAAAAGTGGTTCGATCTTATTTTCCTCTTTCGGAGTAACGAAATCGTTCAATCCTGGAGTTTGTACAGAATTCATTGATTGCTCTAATGATGTATCAGAAGTAATATTAGATAAATTTGTAAAATCATATTGTGGTTCTAAATCTTCTGAATGAATTTCTGGTTCTTTTACTTCTTCTTTTTGAGATGTATTTAAAGAAGATAATGGTAAATTACTATCTGGGATTGATTTTAAAAACTCTTCTTCACTCATAGTTGGAATTTGTGGAGTTTGTGATTCACTTACCTCATCAGTTTTAGGAGGAACAACTACTTGGTCCTTATCATCTAATACTGCAGGAGTTGATAACAAATCCTCTTGATTGGCTGAAGAAATTTCTGGTTGTGGCATAGATTCTGCAGCTTTGAAATCCATAGGGGTAATAGATGATATTTCTGGCATATTTTGTTGTTCTGGCTGTGCGTCAATTATATTATTTTCTGATTCGATTGTTTGATTCATTATATTAGAAGTATTTTGTTCATTGTTATTTTGTAATACTGCAGGTTGATTTTCTACAACAGGTTGTTGAACAGAAACCTCTGGCATTAGTGTATTTTGACTTAATGCATCTTGAGGTGTGTTTACTTCTTCAGCATCCATAGAATGATTAGTAGGTTCCAATGTTTTTTCAAACTCATTAGGATTGAAAAATTTATCAAAGTCAAATCCATTTGTTGGAGCAGGAGTAGGTTTTACTCCAAAATCCATATTAGCTTGGGCTTGATCTAAATTTTCAATGTATCCATTTTGTGGTGTTTCTTTTTCAGCTTCTTCTAAATCAGCTAAATTAAAGAATTTTCCTGGTTTTAATATTTGTTCTGCTTCATCTTTCTGTTCTTGTGCTTTTTTTTCTTCCGCTTCCATTTTTAACATTTGTTCATCTGGTTTCAATAAATCTTCAATCGTCTTTTTATCTTTTTGAGTTGGGCGATTAATATCTTGCGCCGTTTCGACAATTTTATCTACATCCATAAAACCTGGATTCACTGGCTGAGAAACTTGAACAGATGGGTTGATATTGAATTCTGTAGGAATTGGCTGCTGATTGATTGATTCTGCTTGATTAGATATGATTGTTTCCGGTACATCATTTTGAATTGCATTATTTGGAATATTATACTGTGTTGATTGATTTACTGAATTATCTTCCATACTTTTCACCGTCTCTTCCTCTGGAAAATCTAATATTTCAATATCTTCATTTAAAATATTGGTCTGTTGATTTTGATTTTGCTTCTCTTTTTCTGTTAATATTTTTTGAATCTCTAAATCTGTTTGTCTTACTGTTAAACGTTCATTAATGATTCGTTTTAACATTTCTTTTTGATCTTCTTTTTCTAATTTTAATAAAGAACGGGCATGTCTTTCTGATATTTTCTCATACAATAAAGCATTTTGAACATCTTCATCTAAATTTAAAAGTCTTAATTTATTAGCAATCGTTGATTGTTTTTTACCTAACTTTAATGCTAATTGTTCTTGAGTTAAATATCCCATATCTAATATTTTTTTATAAGATAGGGCTTCTTCAATTGGCGTTAAATCTTTTCTTTGAACATTTTCTATAAGTGCTAATTCTGCACTTTGTTTATCATCCAGTTGTCTTACAATTGCAGGTATTTCTTTTAAACCTGCCATAACACTTGCTTTATATCTTCTTTCTCCGGCAATTATTTCATATTTATCGCCAATTGGACGTACTAAGATCGGTTGAATTACTCCATGATTTTTAATAGAATCAGCCAACGCCAAAACTTCCGACTCCGAAAATTTAATTCGAGGTTGGAATCTGTTTGGAAGAACATCATCAATTGGTAATTTTCTTACTTGTCCAGCTTCATTCATAACTCTCATGCCCCTTTTTATCTATTATTCATTATTCTTTTCTTTTATTGTACTATAATTTTTTGGCTTTTACAAGAATTAAAAAAATATTTCCCAATCATTTCCCAAACAAAAGAAACCATCTTATTGAAGTGGTTTCTTTTTTATATCTGAAAATTTTCTCGGATATTTTATGTTTGTCTTATCTATTTTTCGTATTTTCAATAAATTTCTAACGCTATGTTCATTTGGCAAATCAAAAGATATAATTTCTTCTAATTTTCCATTTAACTTTTTAATAATTGAATTTAAAGTAGTTATATCTATTTCTAAATGGCCTTTCATTGGAATGAAATATCCATTTTCCCGTACTAATGGTAATGATATTTCTGATAATAACGATAAATTTGCGACTGCTCGTGATGTTACAATATCGTATTCTTCACGATGCAACTTAGCAAACTCTTCAGCACGAACATGTTTGGCTTCTATTTCCGTTAGTCCTAATTCTGTAATAACATCTTGTAAAAATAGAATTCTTTTATTTAAGGAATCAACTAAAGTAACCTTTAAATTAGGAAAAATAATTTTTAACACTAATCCTGGAAATCCAGCACCCGTACCAATATCACAAAGAGTGTGCATTTTTTCTAAATGAATCGCTTTTTCTAAAGTAAGGCTATCATAAAAATGTTTCAAATAAACATCTGCTTTTTCTGTAATACCTGTTAAATTCATATGTTTATTATATTCAACTAACATTTCATAATATTTTTTTAATTGTTTTTCTTTCTGTTCTGTTAATTCAATTCCTAATTTCTTTAATTCTAAAACAAATTCTTCTTGACTCAATGTTTTTCCCCCTTTTTTAAATAAACCATTAAAATAGATATATCGGAAGGATTCACACCACTAATACGAAGTGCTTGTCCAATAGAAGTAGGGCGTACTTCCTGTAATTTTTGACGTGCTTCACTGGCAATATTTTTTATCTTGTTATAATCAATATTATCAGGTATTTTCTTTTCTTCTAAACGTTCCATTTTTTCGGCTTCACGTTCAGCTTTCTTAATATAACCCTCATATTTCACATGAATTTCTACTTGTTCTAAAATAGATGAATCATATGGTAAGTCAATAAAACGTTGAAGATGCGATATTTTTATTTCTGGTCTTTTTAGTAAATCATATAGAGTAATACCATCTTTTAATGGTGCAGTAGGAATTGTATCTAAATAATCACTTACTTCTTTTACTGGTGTAATTTTATGTTTTTTTAATTGGCATAATGCATCTTTAATTGATTGTTTCTTTTTTGATAGTACATCATATTGTTTGTCAGAAATCAAACCAACTTGATATCCATATTCTCTCAATCTTAAATCAGCATTATCATGACGCAATAATAGGCGATATTCTGCTCGTGATGTTAATAATCGATACGGATCTCTTACTCCTTTCGTAACTAAATCATCAATTAGAACTCCTATATAACCATCACTTCTTTTTAAAATCAATGGTTCTTTTCCTTTTATTTTTAAAGCAGCATTAATTCCGGCCATTAATCCTTGACAAGCAGCTTCTTCATATCCGCTCGTTCCATTTATTTGTCCTGCTGTATATAAATTTTTAATTATTTTTGTTTCTAATGTTTGTTTAATTTGAGTTGGATAAATTGCATCATATTCAATCGCATAAGCATATTTTAATATCTTAGCATCTTCTAATCCTGGAATACTGTGTACCATCTGTTCCTGAATATCATAAGGCATACTTGTTGAAAAACCTTGAATATAAATCTCATTAGATTCTAAACTAGTAGGCTCTAAAAATAATTGGTGACGCTCTTTATCTGCAAAGCGAACAATTTTATCTTCAATAGAAGGACAATATCTTGGTCCTATTCCCTTTATATCATCTAGTCCACCATACATACTTGATTTTGATAAATTATCGCGAATGATTTGATGTGTCTTCGCAGTAGTATATGTTAAATAACAAGGTGTTTGTTTTGTGACATCATAATTTGGAATATCATCAAAACTAAATGTATAAAGAGTTGTATCTCCATCTTCTCGTTTTGTCTTTTCATAATGAATGGAATTTTTATCTATTCTTTGCGGGGTTCCTGTTTTTAATCGAATAATTTGAAATCCTAATTTTTTTAAACAATCACTTAAATGTTGGCTCGGTTTTTCTCCATGTGGACCCTCTCGATGACGAGTATTTCCCACCAAAATATCTGCCTTTAAATAAGTACCCGTTGTTAAAATAACACATTTACTATATATTTGTTCTCCATCTGCAAGTACAATTCCTTTTACTGTATTTTCTTCTACCATCAAATCTTCAACCATTGCTTCTAAAATAGTTAAATTTTCCTGTTTAAAAAGAGTTTCTTGCATTTGTTTTGGATATGAAATATTATCAGCTTGGGCCCTTAACGCTTGAACCGCTGGACCTTTTTTATTATTTAACATCTTCATTTGAATTTGTGACTTATCAGCATTTTTTCCCATTTCGCCACCTAATGCATCAATTTCACGAACTACAATTCCTTTTGCACTTCCTCCAATCGATGGATTACATGGCATATCTGCGATATTTTGAATATTTCCTGTTACTAATAATGTTGTCATGCCCATACGAGCTGTTGCAAGACAGGCTTCACATCCTGCATGTCCCCCACCAACTATAATACAATCATATTTCATATTCCCACGTCCTTTTTAACGAAACTATTATATCTTAAACAAAATTAAAAAACAATAAAGAAAAATAGAATCATAAAAAATTCTATTTTCCCAAACAAAATTGACTAAATAACTGATTGATCAATTCATCTTGATATGTTTTACCAATAATTAATCCTAACTCATCCCATGCATTTTTTATATCAATCTCTACCATATCAATCGGCATTTCTTGATAAATTCCTGTAATTGCTTGATCAATGCTCGTAATTGCATTTTTTAGAGAAGAAATACTATTTGCATTTGTTAAATATGTAGGATCCTCTGTTTGAATTTTCTCCAAAGAAAATATTTCTTTCATTTTTTCTTTTACTAAATCAATTCCTTGTTGGTTTCCTGCACTAATCCAAACGCATTCCTCTTTTGGAATCTTATCTAATTTTATCTTTGTTGGTAAATCCGTTTTATTAATAATAACAATTTTATTTTTATCTTTTAACCTATTCCAGATTTTTATATCATCTTCGGTCAATGGTTCATTATTATTTAAAACAAACAATACTAATTCTGATTGATCAATTAATTCTAAACTTTTTTGAATTCCAATTTGTTCTACTAAATGATCTGATTTTCGAATTCCTGCTGTATCTATAATATGAAACGGAACTCCACAAACTAGTATCTCTCCTTCTACAATATCTCTCGTTGTTCCCTCAATATCGGTTACAATTGCTTTATTTTCTTCTAATAAAGCATTTAACAAACTACTTTTACCAACATTTGGTCTTCCCACAATAGAAGTTTTAATTCCTTGTTGAATCATAATTCCATTTCTACTTTCTTTTAAAATATGTTCCATTTCTTTTTTTATCTTTTTTAAATTTGGAAGAATATCTTCATTCGTTAATTTTTTGATATCTTCATATTCTGGATAATCAATATTTACTTCTATATTTGCTAAAATATCTTCTAATATCTCCTGTCTTAAATGCTCTATCATAGAAGATACTTTTCCACTTAATTGATTCATTGCAAGTGTTCTTTTTTCATCACTGGTAGCATCAATTAAATCTTTAATACCTTGTGCTTGTATTAAATCAATTTTACCATTTATAAAACGACGTTCCGTAAATTCTCCAGGTCGAGCCATACGACATCCATTTTCTAAAACTAATTCTAGTATTTTATTGGTAGTAGCTATTCCGCCATGACAATTAATTTCTACAATATCCTCACTTGTATAAGTGTATGGAGCCTTCATAACGGAAACCAATACTTCATCGATTTCTTTTCCATTCTCCATAATTTTTCCATAATGAATGGTATGTGTATTAACTTTAGTTAAATCTTTCCCTTGAAATATTTTATTAACAATCTGAATAGCCTCATTTCCACTTACTCGTACAATTGATATAGCACCAACTCCTAGAGCTGTAGAAATTGCTGCAATCGTATCTTCCATATTATCACTTCTTTCTCTTTTTAGGGCCAAATCCAACATATCTTGGCAAATGTTTTATATCTTTTACTACTTCTAAAGAAACATATTTATCGGACATAGTTACAATCCAACTTTCAATATATTTTGGTGGTTTTATATTTAATGGAAACATATGTCTTAAAATAATATCTTCTCTTTTTTCATTCATGTGCTCAGGAAAATATTTCCATGCATTTTTAGCTGCCTCTTTCGCATGAGCAAAACCATGTTTTTCAAATAGTTTCTTTTTTTCTGTACAATCTTGCCATGGGGATGTATAAAAATCATGTAATAATCCTCCAATTGCTGCACTTTTATAATCCACACCCATTTTTTTTGCTACGCAATACGCAGTATATGACACTGCTAAACAATGGTCATATACGCTTATATTTCCATGATGAGGATAATCTTTACGACGTTGAAATTCTGGATGTTCTAAAATACTGGCAACTATTTCTAAATACTCTTTCGACATTGGTCTTTTTTTCATAATATTCTCCTCTTCAAGTGCATTTTAAACTATTTTTGTTTTATCGTCAAGAAAAGAGAAGCTTTACTTCTCTTCTTCATAATGTATTGTTATATATCTTTCTTTTCCTTCTCCGGTACTAAACGTTGTAATATTTGTAAACTTGGTGGCCAAATTATGAATCATACGACGTTGATATGAATTCATTGGCTCCAGTTTCATATCAATCTTAGTTCTTTGAACTTCTTTCATTAATTTTTTCATTTCATATTCAAAATTATGTTCTTGTTTTGCCCTATAATTAGATACATCTAAATGAATGTGAAGTGGATAATCAATCTGATTTTGGACTGCTTGTTTTAATATGGTTTGAATCGCGTTCATAGTACGACCTTCTTTTCCAATTAAAATCGCATTATTTTCTGAATACAATTGAATTTGAAAATTCGTATCTTCTACTCGAATTTCTGTTTGAACTTGTAAATCCATTTTCTGAGATAACTCTTGTATATAATTTTTAATATACTGGATTACTTCATCTTTTTTATATACTTCTATTTGATACTTTTTTGATTTAAATAATTTACCACTTTGTACTTCTTTTGTTTGATAATATAAATTACTTTCACTTGTATTTAATTCTTCCATCGCTAAAGGTAATAATTCTTCTTCTGTTTTAGCTTCTAATACATATTTTTCTATCATTATGCTTTTCTCCTTTTCACCCATAAGTTTTGTAAAATTGTAAATCCACTATTAACAATCCAATAAATCGCAATACCTGTTGATAAAGTTAAAGATGCAATACCGATAAAAATTGTCATAAAATTTGTCATCATTTTCATTTGTTTTGCTTGATCTTCACTCATACTTGCACCACTATTTAATTTAAATGAGAAGAAACTTGTTGCGATAACTAAAACAACAATAATTAAGTATAAATAATGACCATGAGATAAACCAGTAACTGGAGTAGTTCCTAATTGAAAACCTATGAAACTAGATTCAAAAATAGCTGGTAAGCGATTCATTGCTTCATAAAAGGCGAAAAATAATGGAACTTGCAATATTGAAAATAAACAACTGCTCATTGGATTTATTTCATATTTTTTATAAATTCCTAACATTTCTTGATTCTTTTGAAGCATACTGTTTTGATCAGTTTTATTTTTATATTTTCTTTCTAATTTTTCTAATTCAGGTTGAGCTTTCTTTAAATTTTCTGATTGAAGTGCTGCTTTTTTTGTAAATGGCATAGTTATTAAACGAATTAACAATGTTGTAATAATAATAGATAATCCATAGTTTTTGAAAATTTCTCCAATTTGAATAATTACCCATGCTAATGGTTTTACAAAAACAGTAGTCCATATTCCTTCATAATTTCCAGAAACAATATTCATTTCTGCACACTTTGGCAGCTCAGATACATCTACCTTATTTTTCTTGTATAATTTAATTGTTTCTTTTTCTAATGGCTGACATAAAATATTCTTTGTTAAACTTTGACCGGTTGTTTTATTTTGAACGGCTTTTCCATCAGAATCTTTTAAGATTGTTGTACAACCAGTTAGAGAAAAAACTAAGATCAGCATAATCAAAATTTTTTTTAAATTACGATAATTCTTTTTTTTCATGTTTGTTAGTTCCTTTCACTAAATTTAATTGTTTCATTGCTGCGATTAAATTATCACGATTGGTTGAAAAATCATTTTCAAGATAACTTTTTCTAACAATAATAATACAATTAAAATGATTTATAAACTGCATTTGATCTAATATAGAGCGAAGTTGTCTTTTTACTTTATTTCTTTTAACTGCATTTCCTAATTTCTTACCTACAGACAATCCAAAATGATAAATATCATTTGTATCTCTTTCCACATAAATAAAATAATCTCTATATTTATATGAGCGATTATGTTTGATTATACGCTCAAAATCAGTGCTTTTTTTTAGGCTATTGATTTTTTTCAATTTTTCACCAGCTTTCAAAACTCACTAATTAAATCTATTTTACTTTATTTTCGAAAAAAAATAAAGGGATAAATGGGAAATAACATAAGAAAAAAATCACAAAGTGATTCTTGTGATTCCTAGTGAGCTAAAACTTTACGTCCTTTTTTTCTTCTACGAGTCATAACATTTGTTTTTACTCTTGCGAAGAAACCGTGTTTTTTCTTTCTTTTTCTATTATTTGGTTGAAACGTAGTTCCGTGATTTCCTCTCATTTTATACACCTCCTGGTTTTCTTTTTCGCTTTGCTTTATCAATTATATATATATATTATTGTTTTGTCAAACAAAAACTTATTTTTTCGTATAAATTTAAAAAAATAAAATCTAGAATGTGGAAAACTTTGCTAAGCTTTTTATATCCACATTCTTTATTTTTTAATATTCGACATAATTCGACTTATTCACATTTTTTTCTACACTTTTTTCTTTATTTTTAAATATTTCCCAACTTTTTACACTTAATTGTGGAAAACTTTCTCACAATGTTAATTATTCCATAAATAATTATCCACATTTTTGTGGATAATTCTAATTTTTAATTGTTTTATATAGCTTTGATGTGTGGAAAAGTGTGTGGATTTGTTTTTTTCCACATTTTTTATTGATTTCACTAGTATTTTCAACAAAAATAATGTAGAATATTGGTAGTTAATGATGAAACGAGGTGATATTTTTTCTATGGATAACAAAACTTTGTGGAAAACTTTTCTAGAAAAAATGAAAGAAAATATATCACCCATGCTTTTTGAAACATGGTTCATGGAAACAGAATTAATCGAATTAAAAGAAAATCATGCAACCGTATTAGTTCCAATGCATGTTCATAAAAAACATTTAAAAGAAAATTATAATGATCTAATCCAAGAAACATTTGCAGAAATTACAGGAACTAATTTTCAATTTGAATATGTAACAAAAGAAGAAGTCGAAAAAAATATTGAAATTGATACAGACAATGTAGGAGTTCCGGCTATTAATGAATATGAAACAAATTTAAATCCTCTATATACATTTGATAACTTTATTGTCGGCTCTAGTAATAAATTTGCCAAAGCAACCTCTCTAGCTGTCGCTGAAAAACCTGGATTTATGTATAATCCTTTATTTATATATGGAAATAGTGGACTAGGTAAAACCCATTTAATGCATGCTATTGGAAACTATATTATAAAAAATAGTAAAAAAAGAGTTTTATATGTAACAAGTGAAAAATTTGTTTCTGATTTTATAGGAATTAATAAAAAGAATAAAGAAGGAAATAATTTTGATAGTGTGGATATTTTTAAAAGAAAATATCGTGATATTGATGTGTTAATGATTGATGATATTCAATATTTAGGAAATGCAAATCAAACTCAACAAGAATTTTTCAACACATTTAATGATTTGTATGGAAATAACAAACAAATTATTATTTCTTCTGATCGTTCTCCTGATGATTTAAAATTGTTGGAAGATCGTTTACGTACAAGGTTTAACTGGGGTCTTACTATAGATATTCTCCCACCAGATTTTAAATTGCGAATGGATATTATTGATAAAAAATTGGAAGGGCAGGTCATGTCTAATGCGTTTCCTAAAGAAGTAAAAGAATATATTGCTAGTAATTGTACAAGTGATATACGAAAACTTGAAGGGGCTATTACACGGGTAGTGGCATATGCTACTATGATGAATGGATCAGATATTACACTAGATTTAGCCATTGAAGCCCTAAAAGACTATTTTGCTAAAAGTGTGGTGGCTAAAAATAAAATTGATCAAGTACAACAACTTGTGGCAAGTAATTATAATATTACTGTGGAAGACTTAAAGAGTAAAAAAAGAATGGCATCAATTGCAGTTCCACGCCAAATTGCAATGTATATATGTAGAACTGTATTAGAAGAATCTTTGCCAAAGATTGGAATTGAATTTGGTGGAAAAGATCATACAACAGTTATGCACTCCGTGGAAAAGATAAAAAATGAAATGAAAAAAAATCCCATTTTAGAGATGGAAATTCAAAAAATTATTACTCAAATTAAATAAGTGTGTAAAAAAGAATTTTATATACTTTTTATCCACAATCAGTAAATGGTATTTTGATATTATTTTTCATCTATATTTTGTTTTTTCCACATTATCCACTTTTATAATATAAATACATTTATAAAATAAATACAAGAAAGAAGGTATACACAATGAAATTAACAATTAAACAAAACAAATTAATGGAGCATTTAAATTATGTAATTAGGGGAATTTCTAACAAAAATTTAATACCAATATTAAATTGTATTAAATTTGAATTAACAAATGATGGATTATATTTAATGAGTACTGATAATGAAGTAGCTATAAAAACATTTATTAATAAAAATGATATTGATAATATAGACACAACAGGAGAAATTGTTGTTTCAGGTAGATATATATACGAAATTATTAGAAAATTACCTAACGAATTAATTAATATAGAAGAAGTTGTCGATTCAAAACTTTATATTTATACACAAAATTCTTCATTTCATTTAAATTGTAATAATGTATCAGAATTTCCTAATTTAGAATTAGAAGATAGTAAAACACCTGTTTATATTTCTCAAAAATTATTTAAAAATATTATTATACAAACATCTTTTGCTACTTCAACACAAGAGTCAAGACCAATTTTGACAGGCATTAATTTTCATTTTGAAGGAAATGTTTTGGAATGTACAGCAACGGATTCTTATCGTTTAGCTAAAAAAACCGTTGAAATCCAAAGTTTATTACAAGATGCAACAGATATTGTTATCCCTACAAAAAATTTAAACGAATTGATTCGTTTATTTAACGATGAAGATGAACAATTAGAGATGCATGTATTTAATAATAAAGTTATATTTAAATTTAGTTCTATTATTATGATGTCTCGATTAATTAATGGAACATATCCAAATACATCAAAATTAATTCCAACGGAATTTGAATTAACGATGCGTGTTAATTACAGAGATTTCTTTAATTCTATTGACCGTGCATCTTTATTAACAAATGAAGCAGATAAAAATACAATAAAATTACAAAGTAAAGGAAATGAAATTATTGTCTCATCTAATATTCCAGAAATTGGTAATGTAGAAGAAAAATTAAATGTACAAAAAAATCATGATCAAGAGATAAAAATCGCATTTAGTAGTAAATATATGATGGATGCATTGAAATCATTTGAAAGTGAAGAAGTAGAGCTATTATTTAATGGTGAAATTAAACCAATTATTCTTAAAAATCCTGAGAGTGATAATTTAATACAATTGATTTTACCAATCCGTACATATTAAAGAACATTATGTTCTTTTTTTTGTGTTTTGACATAAAATGACATTTTTTTCACTTTTTTTTGATAAAGTAAAGGACATTCGACATCTTTTGTCGAACATTATTAATAGAGGAGGTGAAAAAAATGGTAAATGAATATGAAGTTAATTCAAATACACTAGCTTTGCTACCTGTTGGTACGCATGTTACAAAAGTTTTAGAGAGACAAGATAGTTTTTTAGTGAATAAAACTCCTAGTCAAATTATTGACTATAGTTGTCGTTCATTTGGAAGTTCTTATCTAGGAAGACATGCAGGAACCAAACATTTAACTGGTATCAATTATAAAGCACCAATTATTATTGAGGAAACGCAATCCATTATTTTTTTTCCAACTGCTTCTCCAAGATTTCCTAAATGTGCTTGGATAGCTTTAAATCATGTTAAAAATCATATTCGTTATGAAGAAAAATCTATTTTATATTTTCAATGTGGTAAAAATGTTGAATTAGATATTTCATATGGTTCGCTAGAAAATCAAATATTAAGAGCTACCAAATTAGAATCAGTCTTGAGAAAAAGAAAAATATTATAAAAAAACAGGTAATTTTACTTGTTTTTTTATTTTTTGCCGCTTATATGTGGTATAATAGTAAGTGTGTATAGGAGTACCTTTTATATAGTAAACTCAAAATAACAGCGTTTTTGGTGGAAAAGAGGGAGGATATGTATTTAAAAAATATTTATGTAAGTCATTTTCGTAATTATGATGACTTTCAAGTTTCGTTTCAACCCTCTGTGAATATTATTTATGGAAATAATGCTCAAGGAAAAACAAATTTATTAGAAGCAATTTATGTATTGGGAATGACAAAATCTCATAGATCTTTTATTGATAATACATTAATTCAAAAAGATGAGTCTACTGCTTATATTCAAGGGAATGTTGTTTTCCAAGATCAAACTACTACATTAGAGTTAGGAATTTCTAAAACTAAAAAATTATTAAAAATTGATCATAATGAGATAAAAAAAATAAGTGACTACATTTCTCATATGAATCTTATTATTTTTTATCCAGAAGATTTAGATTTAATTAAGGGAGGCCCATCTCTACGTAGAAGATTTATGAATCTTGAATTATCACAATTATATACCACCTATTTAGATGTTTTAAATGATTATAATAAATTATTGAAAATGAGAAATGATTGTTTAAAACAATATGTAAAGGGTGAATATGTGGATGAAAGTTATCTTTCAATTTTAGATCAATATTTTACAGATAAAGCTGGTTTAATTTATAAAATGCGTAAAAAATTTGTTGATAAATTAAATCAATATATACCTGAAATATTTAAAGATATATCAGGATTGAATGGATTTTCCTTGAATTATCATACAAATATTGATTTATTAAGCCAAAATACTTACCAATCACAATTGTTAGATAAATTAAAAAAGCATCATGAAACGGAAAAAAGATTGGGGGTTACCTTAGTTGGACCACATAAAGATGAGTTAGAATTTCTGTTAAATGGCAATTTATTAAAATTGTATGGTTCTCAAGGACAACAAAGAATGGCTGTACTTTCCTTAAAATTAGCTGAAATCAAATTGTTTCAAGATTATAAGAAAGATACTCCGATTTTATTATTGGATGATGTTTTTAGTGAATTGGATTTTCATAAAAGAAATAATTTACTAAAACATATTAATCATGATACACAAACAATTATAACAACAACTGAATTAGAATTATTAGATTCAAAATTAATTGAAAATGCATCTTTAATTCATATTCATGATGGAAAATTAATCAGTAAAGATGAGGTGTAAATTATGGAAGAAAAAATTGAACATTATAATGCTTCTGATATTCAAGTGTTAGAAGGGTTAGAAGCAGTTAGAAAACGTCCTGGTATGTATATTGGTTCTACAAGTTCTCGTGGCTTACATCATTTGGTATGGGAAATAGTGGATAATGCAATAGATGAAGCGTTGGCAGGATATTGTGATGATATTGAAATTATTGTTAATAAAGATGAATCAGTCACAGTTAAAGATGACGGACGTGGTATTCCAACAGGTATCCATCCAAAAACTGGTATTTCAACTGTAGAAACAGTTTATACAGTATTACATGCTGGTGGTAAGTTCGGAGGCGGTGGATATAAAGTATCAGGCGGCCTTCATGGGGTAGGAGCATCTGTTGTTAATGCATTAAGTAGTTGGGTAGAAGTAAAAGTATATCAAGGTGGAAAAATTTACTTTATTCGCTTTGAAAATGGAGGAAAAGCAGTTGATCGTTTAAAAGTGATTGGTGACTGTGATATGGACAGAACTGGTACGACGGTTACTTTTAAACCAGATCCGACTATTTTTACAGAAACAACGTCTTTTGATTATGATATTTTAAAGGAAAGAGTAAGGGAACTCGCTTTCTTAAATAAAGGACTTCGTATTATTTTGTGTGATGATAGAAATGAAGCAGAGAAGAAAAGAGAAGAGTTTGTTTATGAAGGTGGATTAAGTGAATATGTTAAGTTTTTAAATAAAAATAAAACACCAATTCATGAAAGTATTATTCATATAGGTGGTGTAGAAAACGATATTAGTATTGAAGCTGCATTACAATATAATACTGGATATTCTGCTAGCGTTTATTCATTTGTAAATAATATCCATACGCCAGAAGGTGGAACCCATGAAGATGGTGTTAGAATGGCTTTAACTCGTGTTTTAAATAATTATGCTAGAAAAAATAACATATTAAAAGAAAAAGATGATAATTTAAGTTCTGAAGATGTGAAAGAAGGACTAACATTAATTGTTTCTTGTAAGCATCCAGATCCTCAATTTGAAGGGCAAACAAAAACAAAATTAGGAAATTCTGAAGTTCGTAAAATTGCTTCTAGTATATTTGGAGAAGGATTAGAAAGATTTTTGCTTGAAAATCCAAATCAAGCGAAAGCAATTATTGAAAAAGCAATGCTTGCAGCGAAAGCTAGAGTGGCTGCAAAACGTGCTCGTGAATTAACGCGCCGTAAAGGTGATTTAGATATGACTAATACGTGGGGAAAATTATCTGATTGTAAGAGTAAGGATGCAAGTGAATGTGAGATTTTCTTAGTTGAGGGAGATTCTGCTGGAGGTAGTGCAATTAAAGGTAGAGATAGTATGACACAGGCAATTCTTCCATTACGTGGAAAGATTTTAAATGTCGAAAAAGCAAGATTAGATCGTGCTTTGGGAAATGA
Source organism: uncultured Mycoplasmatota bacterium (assembly GCA_949288035.1). Lineage (GTDB taxonomy): Bacteria > Bacillota_I > Bacilli_A > RF39 > UBA660 > UMGS2016. The sequence goes on along the minus strand of CASEIJ010000049.1, from coordinate 3,157 downwards.
AGAGATTAGAACAATTATTACTGCTTTTGGTACTGGTATTGGAGAAGAGTTTGATTTATCAAAACTTAGATATGACAAAATTATTATTATGACCGATGCTGACGTTGATGGATCACATATTCGAGTACTTCTTTTAACGCTATTTTACCGCTTTTTTAGACCAATTGTAGAGGCCGGACATGTTTATGCAGCTCAACCACCTTTATTCGTTATTAAGCATGGTAAAACAATTAAATATGTATTAAATGAAGCCGAAAGAGACGAATATATTGCAAGTTTAAATCCAAACACAAAATATGAGATTGCTCGTATGAAAGGTTTAGGAGAAATGGATGCTGAAGAATTAAATGAAACGACTATGGATATTCATAAACGTGTATTAAGACAAATCACTGTGGATGATATGGTTCGAGCAGATCAAGTATTTTCTCAACTTATGGGAGAAGAAGTAGAGCCACGCCGTAATTTTATTGAAACAAATGCAAAATTCGCAGAAATGATAGATGTATAGGGGGGATAGAATGGATCAATTAAAAGAACAAAATATCGTAGAAGAAGTACGAAAATCATTCTTAGAATACTCTATGAGTGTAATTACATCACGTGCTTTACCAGACCTTAGAGATGGTTTAAAACCTGTTCATAGACGTATTTTATATTCTATGTATGCATCAGGTATTACACCAGATAAACCTCATAAAAAAAGTGCTAGAATCGTTGGAGATGTTATGGGTAAATTTCACCCACACGGTGATTCTTCTATTTATGAAGCAATGGTTCGTATGGCTCAGGACTTCTCATATCGCTATATGTTAGTAGATGGACACGGAAACTTTGGTAATATTGAAGGATATGGTGCCGCAGCAATGCGTTATACTGAATCTCGATTATCAAAGATTTCGTTGGAATTATTACGAAATATTAATAAAGATACAGTGGATTTTGTTCCTAATTTTGATGAATTAGAACAAGAACCAAAAGTTTTACCTTCTCGTTTTCCTAATATTTTAGTAAACGGAACTACTGGAATTGCAGTTGGTATGGCTACTAATATTCCACCGCATAATTTAGGTGAGGTAATAGATGGATGTGTCGCATATATCGATAATCCAGATATAGATGTAACTGGATTGATGCAATATATTAAAGGTCCAGATTTTCCAACCGGAGCAACAATCTTAGGAAATAGTGGAATTAAAAAAGCATATGAAACTGGAAAAGGAACAATTACAGTTCGAAGTAAAGCACATATTGAAGAAAAAAATGGTCGAAATTATATCATAATTGATGAAGTGCCATACGGAGTAAATACTTCAGAATTGAAAAATAAAGTAGCAGAATTAGTTCATAACAAAGTAATTGAAGGAATTTCGGATTATCATTCAGATTTAAAAAATGGTATTAAAATAACTATTACATTAAAAAAGGATGCTAATGCGCAAGTTGTTTTAAATAAATTATATAAGCATACATCATTTCAAACAAATTATGGTATTACATTTTTAATGTTAGATCAGGGAGTTCCAAAAACATTAGGATTAAAAGATATTATTTCAAAATATATTGATTTTCAAAAGGAAGTCATTATTAGAAGAACAAAATTTGATTTAAATGCAGCAGAAAAAAGAGTACATATATTAGAAGGTTTAAAAATTGCACTTGATAATATTGATGAAATTATCAAATTAATTAAAGCCGCTAAATCAGATGATATCGCACGCCAGGGATTAATGGACAGATTTGGTTTAAGTGAAATTCAAGCCAATGCAATTCTTGAAATGAAATTAAGACGTTTAACTGGCTTAGAAAGAGAGAAAATTGAAAATGAATTAGCAGAATTGTTAAAATTAATTCAAGAGCTTCGTTCAATTTTAGAAAGTAATGAAAAGATTTTGAATATTATTAAAGAAGAATTGTTAGAAATTAAGAAAAAGTATGCAGATGAAAGAAGAACTTATATTGATATGTCTGCAATCGATTATATTGAAGATGAATCATTAATTCCTGTTGAAAATATTGTTGTTACATTGACAAATAATGGCTATATTAAAAGAATGAATAGTGAAAATTACAAAACACAAAATCGTGGTGGGGTAGGAATTAAAGGTATGTCTACAAACGAAGAAGACTTTGTTGAAAGTTTAATTTCAATGACAACACATGATTTTATAATGTTCTTTAGTGACAAAGGAAAAGTATATCGCATGAAAGGGTATGAAATTCCATTATTTAGCCGTCAATCCAAAGGATTACCAATTATAAATCTACTTCCTTTAGATAAAGGCGAAAAAATCAAAGCAATGTTAAAAGTAACTTCTCATGATGAAGCTAAATACGTTGTGTTCTGTACTAAAAATGGAATTGTGAAAAAAACGGCTATTACTGAGTTTGAAAACATTCGTTCAAATGGTAAAATTGCAATCACCTTAAAAGAAAAAGATGAATTGATTTCTGTCAAAAAAACAGATGGAAACAGTGAAATATTAATAGCTTCATCTAATGGACGTATGATTCGCTTTGATGAACATGAGCTTCGTGTAATGGGTAGAACTGCTTCTGGAGTAAGAGGTATTGATATGGATGGTGGATATGCCGTAGGTTGTGAAATAGCAGAAAACTTACAGGAAGTGCTTGTTGTAACAGAAAAAGGTTATGGAAAACGAACTAAAATTGAAGAATATAGAAAAACACATCGTGGTAGCAAGGGAGTTAAAGCATTAAATGTCACAGAAAAAAACGGAAATATTGTGGCATTTAAAATTGTTACTGGAAATGAAGATCTTATGATTATCACTGATAGTGGCATTATTATACGTCTCTCATTATCTCAAGTTTCTACAACTGGACGTGTTGCACAAGGTGTTAAATTAATCAATTTAAAAGATGAACAAATTGTAAGTACCGTTGCATTAATAGAAAAAGAAAACGAAGAGTCTTTTGAAAATAATGAGGTAAATACTGTCGAAAACAACTAGGACTTTTATTTAAAAGTCCTTTTTTATCTTTTTAAGATAAAAAAGGAACAATGTTCCACGTGAAACTAAATAAACAATGTTCCACGTGAAACTAAATAAACAATGTTCCACGTGAAACTAAATAAACAATGTTCCACGTGAAACTAAATAAACAATGTTCCACGTGAAACTAAATAAACAAT
>CASEIJ010000048.1 GCA_949288035.1 uncultured Mycoplasmatota bacterium | reverse complement strand
TGATTTGTTTGAATTTTTAATTTTGCTAAACTTTTCATGTTACCACCATATCCATTGTATCACAACTATTACTTAGGCCCAACTTTTTTCGTATGTTTTTTCATTTTCCTTATATCTACCTCCTTTATATGATATGCTTGTTTACATTAAAGAAAGATTCTAGTATAATATTGATGTATGAAAAAAATAATAATACGTATGATTTCGATTTATCAAAGTATGCCTCTATCTAGTCATGGACGTTGTAAATTTATTCCTACTTGTAGTAATTATATGAAGGAAGCAATTATAACCCATGGTGTTTTAAAAGGTGGATGGCTAGGTTTAAAAAGAATTATGAGATGTAATCCTTGGAATGTAGGAGGATATGATCCCGTACCACCAAAAGGAGTGAAAAAATGAAGAAGAAATTAATACTGAGTCTTTGTTTATTATTTGGTGTTTCTCTTTTTACTGGTTGTTTTAAAAGAGATAACTTAGAAGATATTCAAATTACTACTACTTCATACCCAATTCAATATATTACAGAACGATTATATGGAGAATATAGTACGATTGATAGTATTTATCCGATGGGTGTGAATATTCAAAATTATGAATTAAATAAAAAACAGATTAAAGACTTTAGTAAATCTAGTATTTATATATTTAATGGTTTATCAAAAGAAAAAGATTATGTGATTCAAATGTTTGACTATAATAAAAATATTAAGATTATTGATACTTCTATGAGTATGGAATATTCTAATGAAGTAGAAGAATTATGGTTAGATCCATCTAATTTCTTGATGTTAGCACAAAACATCAAAAATGGATTACAAGAATATATCGATGATCCTTATTTAAGAAAACAAATTGAAGAGAAATATGAAGAATTAAAAGTGGATGTTTCGAATATCGATGCTAGTATTAAATTAGCAGCTGAGAGTGGTTCTAATAAGACCATTGTAGTAGCCAATGACTTGTTTAAATTTTTAGAGAAATATGGATATATTGTTATTTCTTTAGAAGAAAATAATAATTTAACCGATAAAATAGTAGCCGATGTAAAACAAATGATAGAAAATAATCAAATTAGTTATATTTTCTTAAAAGAAAATGAAGAAGCCAATGGAACGGTTCAAAAACTAATCAAACAAACAGGCGTTGAGACATTAACATTGAAAACATTATCTAATATTACAGAAGAAGAAAGTGAAAATAATCAAGATTATCTTTCCATTATGAATCAAAATATTGAAACATTGAAACAAGAATTATATGATGAATAATATTGACTTATCAAGCATATTATGGTAAAGTTAATTGCAGAGCTTTTATTAAGGAGGAATATTATGGCAAGAAAAGTAACAGCTAAAAAGCCATTATTTGGAAACGCTAGAAGTCATGCCTTAAATGCAACTAGAAAAAAACAAGGAGTTAATTTACAAAAAGTAACAATTAACGGAAAATCAGTTCGTGTGAGTGCAAGAGAACTTAGAAGTTTGAAAAAAATGGCAAATAATTAATATAGAAAAAGAGAATCAAATCGATTCTCTTTTTTGATATACATCTATTCCCTGCTCTACTTGGTATTTTGTTCCAATAAAAATACCAAGGGCTAGGATACAGATCCAAATACATATAAAGATAGGAATACTTTTTTCAAAATGAAATCTCGCAATAGATCCAATATCATCTAGTTTTATACTAAATAAACTCATTAAGAAAATACTGATTAAAACACTTTCATTACATCCTACAAAATATCGTAATATTGTTGTAATAATACCTAAACATAAGCCATATAAAATTTTACCTGCTGTAGTTGTTGGAGTCGACATTGGATCCGTTGCTAGAAAAATAGCCCCAAATAACAATCCTCCACTTATCACTTGATAGATTGGATACCAATATCCAAACTTGGAAAATAGTCCAATAAAGGCACTGATACCAAATACTGTTAGTATATAAGTAATTGTAATTTCCCATTCGATTGCTTTTTTATAACACAAATATAAAAATGCGAAAATAAGTAAAATAGAACAAGTAGTACCAAGCCCTCCAGGAACACTTCCTAATATAAAATCTAAGATTCTTCCATATGGTTGTACTAATACTTGATATCCACTTAACTGATTATTTGTTATCATTGCTTCGCTTGGTGTATCTACAAGTTGTTTTTGTTCATAAGTATTATAATATATATTTCCTTGTAAAAATAATATATTACCCAATAAAATCAATAAAATACCTATTACAATTGGATTGGTATATTTTTTGAGTGGTTCACAACTCTCTAAAACCGTCATTACAAAACTAGCAATTACTACAAAGTAAATTGGTGTTTGAATAGGTAATAATAAAGAGAATATGAAACTAATATTGAGAATATTTAACCATTGATAAGTGTTCATTTTCTCTTTTTTTATTTTTTGAATCAAATAATGTGTTATGATACTGGTCATAACAGTAGAAACAATCAATATGATTGGTAAGCACATTTCTTGGAAAGTCATATTTTGATGAAGATATGGATAGATTCCATTTTTTACCCATGCAAATAAAACAAGAGGAATTAAAGCAATCAATAAGTAAAGCGATAGATGTCTAGCTTTTACTTGACTTTTTATAAATGGTCCATCTTTTAATACAAAAGCTTTCATTTTTCTTCCTCCCTTAATCGCTGTTTAGCAAGCGCAATTTGTTTTCTAACATTTCGATTGGCAGGGCAAATATAAGAACATAGTCCACATCCAATACAACGCTCTACTTCTAATTGTTTTAATTTTTTAAAATCTTTTTTTCGATAGGCTTTATCAATTCCTGTTGGATTTAATTTGGCAGGACATACAGTTGCACACTTACCACAGCGAATACATGGTAAAATAGGTTCTTCTTTCTCATATGGGAGTGCTAGAACACAGTTTACTTCTGGAGATAAGGCAAGGTTATCATTTGCTAGACTACTTCCCATGAATGGTCCTCCAGCTACTAGTTGTATTTCTTCTATTGCTTGGTATCCGATTAGAGAAGTAATTACATCTTTTGCTAATGTACCAATTTTTATTCTTACGTTACATGGTTGTTTGAATCCATTCCCTGTAAATGTAACAACACGTTCTATCATCGGTTTATGATATTTTAATGCCTCATAAATTGCATAGATGGTTGAAACATTATTCACTACAATTCCTTTTTCTAAAGGAATATCATTATAATTTGTATGACATAATTCTCTTACTAAACTACGCTCCCATCCCATAGGATAAATATTTGGTACAACTTTTATTTTGATATTTAAATATGTTCCAATAAAGTTATTCAATTTATGAATTAATTCAGTATTCGCCTTTGATACAGCAATCATAGCACGATCAATATGATTTATTTCCATAATTGCATCTACTGTTTCTAATATTTCTTCACATTTTTCCATCATAAGTGCTGTATCAGAAGTAATATAAGGTTCACATTCAACCGCATTTACAATCAATGTATGAATCTTTTTATCGGTATTATATTTAATATACGTGGGAAACCCTTCCCCACCTAATCCAACAATTCCCGTATCTAAAATAGTTTCTAGAAACGATTCTTTTGTATATTGATTTAATTTCTTTTTGGTTGTTGATTCTGCATAACTTTCTTTTCCATCATTTTCTATTTTTACACAACGTACCATTTCACCGGTTACATATAATTTTTTTACAATTCCTACAACATGCCCTGACACACTTGAATGAATTGGTACTTTATTTGCACCTTTTCGTTTACCAAGTACAGTACCAATTGCGACATAGTCACCTTTTTTTACAAAAATAGTGACATTTTCATCTCTGCCACTTGCAAGAGGAATATAAACATATTTTGGTGTTAGATATTCTGTAATTGTAAAATTTGACATTTTTTTTAAATCAGATAGTTTATATCCCATGTTTTTGCCTCCGTTCCATTAGTTACATTATACATGTTTTTGCAGTAAAAAAAAAGAGGAAAACTTTAGTTTTTTTGGCTCTTTTCATATTGTAATTTCATTGTTTTTAGTGTTTCTATGATTGCTTTTTTATTATCATTTATAATATTTGTATAAACACAATCAATACTATCCACAAACTGTGAAAGTGGGGTTGCACGTATATTTCCAAGTTCAATTAAAAGTGTTCCTGGTAATATCTTTTTTAAAACATAATCCATGGTTGTTTCTTTATGATTTGATAAAATTTTATATCCTGTATATTTCTGATAAGTAATTGCAACTGACTCATTATATTCTGTATAATCTTTTCCATTTTCTCTTTTAATTTTTTCACTTTTTTCATCTAAATAATATATTAAATTACCACAAGCGTGATAAATAAAGGAACCAATTACTTTCTCTTTTTGCATTAGTGTTTGATAGAAATTTAAAAGTGCACCATTTTCTGGTTCTAATTGAAATTTAGAAGGACGATAAGGACAACCAATCGGACCAGGCGAAATCATAGAAATTTGATTCAATCGTAACTCATGATATACAGGTTTTCTTTCAATCATTTCTTTTTCATATCTTGGATGCCATACATTGGCATTTAAATCAATTCCTACCCCATTACTAGACCATTGTGCCATAACTCCTTTGGGAAGATGTTGTTCTTGGATAATTTTTTGAATACTCTTTTTTAATTTCTCATGTTTCTTGTCAATGCAATCAGGTGTTGCATAACGAAACATCCACATTTGTAATTTAGTATCTTGATCTTTCATATTTAAGACATAATCATCTTCTACTTTTGCATTCATATAATATTGAATACAAAATAATTCTTCCCAAAAAGGAGTCGTTTCTCTTGGAATCACTGTACGAATCGCACTTGTAAGTACAATTGTACCTTCTGGATTTAAAATTGGAATAAAATGTAATGTATAAACACTTGGATCAATCACCTCAGGATTGGCTTCTAAGTACTCCATAAACTGAATTAGAAAGCAATTCGTAATTAGTTCTACAGCATGTGTTCCTGCTGTTAAAATCGCATGATATGGGCCATTACCAAACGTAAAATGACGTATTGGATAATCAAATGTCGTTCTTCCTATTTCTTTTTGTTCAATACATATCTTTAAATGATCTAAACGATCATTCATCTGTTCATAATCTAAAATACGATGATCTTGATAATCACCAATTAAATGTCCTTTTTTATCCTCCATCATATATTTCACCTATTTTATTATAACATATTCTTCTTTTTTTTATAAAAAAAAGGAAGCGATCCATTTAGGCAACCCTTCCCTTTTTATTGAATCATGAAACTGACTCCTTTCTTTTCATTTTTTACAGTCACTTCATAACCACAGAAAGCCAGTGTCTCACGAACGATAGAAAGCCCTAAACCAAATTGACCATTAATTCCTTTTTTATATGGTGAGAAAATATTTTCTAAATCTTTTTCGTTCAATTTTGGTCCATCGTTATAAAACGTCAATTTACTTCCCTTAATCGTTACTTTAATTTCTTTTTCAGCATATCTTACAAAATTACTTAAGATATTATCGACAACTGCTTCCCACATATCATAAGTACCTTTCATAATGGTTTCTGAATTTTTTGTATATACAGTCCATTTCACATCAGGTCTTATATTTTTCATCTTTTCTACCGAGTTATAAATCACTTGTTGCACATTGACTTTTTCTACCGTTAAATCTTTGCGTTCTTTAAAATAATTTAGTTTATTTAAATATAGTAAGGAGTGTACTTTTAATTCTAATTTATTAATTTGTTCCTCAATAACTTTTACACCTTGTGGAACGGTTTGAACACCATCTTGTATCGCTTCTATATATGATTTTATGACAGTGAGAGGAGTTTTAAAATCATGTGATATATTTTGATACATCTGGTTTTTATAATTTTCTTGTTTCTTTAAATTTTCACGCATTGTATCAATGGCAACCGATAATGCTTTTAATTCATCATCTTCATCATACGTATAGGTGTCATCATAATCATCATTCGAAAGATTATCTACTTTTTGTTTTAAGTGTTCTATTTTTTTTACTAATTTTCTAGACCATAGGAGTAATAATCCAGAAATAATTAGCAAGGTTATTAGTAAAATAGGAAATATAGTATATAGTATATCTTTTCTCATGTCTGTGATATAAGAATCATCAGTTAGAGATATTTTGGTAACAAACTTATTATAAGAGGTATTGTAATAATAAGTTTTTCCTTTATATTGGAATTTTCCGAAATCATTATCAATTTCACTTAAAACCTCAGTTGGTTCAATATTAATTACTTTGGAGAAGTTTTCTGAAGAGATAACTTCTTTTTGGCTCGTGATATAGAGGTATGCGACATCACTACCAATTTCATCATCTCCAATTTCATAATCGATTAATTCAAGTGGTTGTTTTAAATATTGATAAATATTGTTCTCATAAATCGGTGTCAATACTTTTGGGAGGAGTATACCAAGAGCAATGAATATAATCCCACATATGAGAATTCCAATCGATATTAACTGACGATTTAAATCATATTTTAATGTTTTTTTCATAAGAATCGATATCCAAATCCATATAATGTATTAATATGTATATTTGGCATCTTCTTACGAAGTCTTCTAACTAAATCGTCTACCACTCGATCACTTCCAAAATAATCTGGTCCCCATACCGCTTCTAAGATATCTTCACGGCTAAATGATTTATTACGATTTTGTAAAAACATCAATAATAAGTCAAATTCTAATGTAGTTAATGATACTTCTTCTTTTCCATCGTAAACAGTTCTTTTATCTAAATCAATGGTATAATTCTCATAAGTAACTTTTTCCGTTGATTTTAGATAAACACGTTTCATAATATTATTAACACGTAACACTAGTTCCTTAGGGGAATACGGTTTGGTTACATAATCATCACTTCCCAGTTCTAAACCAATAATTTTATCTAAATCTTGATCTCTAGCTGATGTAAAAATAACTGGTACTGTGCTATCTGTTTCTCTAATTTTCTTAATAATATCATATCCACTCACATTATCACCGAGCATTATATCTAATATCCATAAGTGAACGGGATTACCTACATAGTCAAGCGCACTTTTTCCATCATAGAAGTTAAGCACCTCATAGCCTTCACGTTCTAAGTAGGTCTTCATAAGATCATTTAGGTCTTTTTCGTCTTCTACAAAGCAAATCTTATACATAATAACACCTCTACATTAGTATATCAAATCTCATATTCTTTTTCTACATTATCACTACCCTTTCATAATTTTTAGGAGTATATTTTCTATCTATTGATTATTATTTTGTAAGTTCATTTAGTTGTTTTCTTTATCCCTTTCCTATCACCTCCTTGACTACATTTTATAAAAACATTATGGTTAAATTTCTAGAACTTTGTGGGAAATTATGGTAAAGAAAAAAGAATAAAAAAAGAAGCAATGCTTCTCATTTATCAACACAAGTTCCCTCTCCTGGTTTAGAACCTTCTACGTATACTTTATCTACTAAATTACAGCTTGATTTGGTCATAGAATCCTGTAAATAACCACCTAATACTTTTACAATTCCTACAACAATAACACTAATAACAGCTATAATTAAAAGATATTCAACTAAAGCTTGTCCTTTACGATTCAATCTATTCATGTGACCCTCCCAATACTATTCTTTATATTAATAGTGTATAACGAAATCAAGTGTTTGTCAATTCACTTTTTGTATGTTATGATAAATTTGGTGATAAAATGAAAATATTAAGTAAAGATAAGAAAATAGATGTTCATGTTTGTATGAACTTTCAAAATCGTTTTTTCGGTTTTATGGGAAAGAAAGAAATCCCTAATTATGGATTATTCTTTCCTCATTGCCATAGCATTCATACTTGTTTTATGAGATTTCCTATTGATATTTATATTGTCGATTATAATAATATCATTTTATATTGTAAGAAAAATGTAAAACCATGGAGATTTATATTTTACAAAAAAGGATATGGAACTTATGAATTCCCAAGTGGTATCACAAAATATCAAGTTGGCGAAAGAATCAAACAGATTGCTTAATCTGTTTTTATTTTGGCAAAAACTTTGGCAATATCATCATGTATTACCAAAGTAGCTTTTTGATCCAAAGAAGTTTTATCTTTATTAATAACTACTAAATTCTTACCGTGAAAAAATTGTACTAAGCTATTTGCCGGATAAACAGCTAATGATGTTCCTCCAACAATAAATGTATCACAGTTAGAAATTGCTGCGATCGCTTTTTCAAACACGCCACTTGGAAGTGGTTCTTCGTATAATACCACATCTGGTTTTATAATTCCTCCACAAGAGCAGATATGACTTTTTTCTATTTCTTCTAAAGAATACTTCTTATGACACTTCATACATGTATTTTGATAGACTGTTCCATGTAATTCTAATACATGTTTACTACCTGCCATTTGATGAAGTCCATCAATATTTTGTGTCACAATCATTGTTAGTTTACCACTCTGTTCAAGTTCTGCTAACTTTTGATGACAGGCATTTGGCTTAGCTTTTTTATGAATCATCTCTTGCAAATAAAATTGAAAGAATTCTTCTGTATGACGCATAAAATAAGAATGAGATAGCATAATTTCAGCACGATAAGGGTATTTATGATAAAGTCCTGTATCACTTCTAAAATCAGGAATTCCACTTGCGGTAGATACGCCTGCTCCTCCAAAAAAGACAATATTTTTACTTTCATTTATTATTTCTTGTAATGTTTTCATATTTTCACCTTCCATTTTATTGTAACAAAAAAGAATAGAAATTTCTATTCTTCATATTCAAATTCAAAGTCTAAAATTCTGACATAATCTCCATCTTTTGCACCACGATTTCTTAATTCATCTTCAATACCAAGTAATCGTAGTTTACGAGATAAGCGAATATATGCTTCTTCTGATGAGAAATTCATCATTCTAACATATCGTTCAATTTCTTTTCCACGAATCACCCATGTATCATTGTCTTTTGTAATGGTAAATGGTTCTTCTTTCTCATATTTGTAAACAACATGTTTTTTTTCTTTTACACTATTTTCTAATGGTTGTTTTTGAATATGGTCTAGCATATCAGCAAGTACTTCTATTACTTGATCTAATCCTTGATTCATAGCTGCACTTACTTCATAAATTGGTAAATCCACTTTCTTTTTAAATGTTTCTAATCTTTCTTTCGCTCCTTCGATGTCCATTTTATTGGCAATAATAATCTGTGGTTTTTGCAATAAACTTTCTTTGAAGTTTTTTAATTCTTCTTGAATTGTCATATAATCTTCATATGGATCACGCATTTCATAACCACCCATATCAATGACATGAGCAATCACTCTTGTTCTTTCGATATGTTTTAAGAAGCGATCCCCTAGTCCTTCTCCTAAAGAAGCCCCTTTAATTAAACCTGGTAAGTCAGCAACGACAAAGGAACGATGTCGAGATGCTCGAACAACTCCTAAGTTTGGTTTTAAAGTGGTAAAGTGGTATTCTGCAATCTTTGGTTTGGCTGCGCTAATCATTGATATAATGGTTGATTTTCCAACACTAGGAAGCCCTACTAAACCAACATCAGCAAGTAGTTTTAACTCTACTTTCACTCGTTTTTCTTCTCCTGGTTCGCCATTTTCACAAATACTTGGAGCTGGATTAGAATGGGTTGCTAAAGCCATATTACCGCGACCTCCACGACCTCCACGGGCGATCACTGCCTGTTCTTTATTTTGGGTTAAATCGGCAATGACTTCTCCTGTTTCAAGATCTGTTACAACCGTTCCAACTGGAACTCTGACAACAACCGCATCACGGCTTTTACCATGCATCCCCTTACCCATTCCGTTTTCTCCACGAGGGCCTTTAATCTGTTTTTGATATCTTAAATCAAGTAATGTATTTAATCCTTCATCTGCCTCAAAAATAATATCAGCACCATGGCCTCCATTTCCTCCAAATGGACCACCCATTTCTACATATTTCTCACGACGCATAGCCATACAGCCATTTCCTCCAGCTCCAGCTAATACATCAACAATTGCTTCATCAACAAACATATAAGCCCTCCTTTTCTAGTTTTTATTATACACGAAAGTAAAAAAAAAGCATAGTTTTTTCTATGCACTTAGAAGTGATACTTATACTTGTTCTTTATAAAAATCATCTAAAGCGGTTTGCCATAATTGTTTTAAGTTATCAAATGATAAGTATTGTTTTGCTTCATCGATGTCGACCCACATGATTTCAGCAATTTCTGTTTCTTGTGGCAGTAAAGAATCAGAAATAGGTTTGGCACGAAAATAGACAACTTCTTTATCAATCTGAGTAGCTGTAATATAAGAGATTGTATATCTTTTCTTTTCATCGACAACGACATCGAGATTTGTTTCTTCTTTGGTTTCTCGACGAGCAGTTTCTATTTCTGTTTCTCCCTGTTCCATATGTCCTTTGGGAAATCCAACCCATCCTAACCTTTGTTTTACGAGTAATACGCGTTTATTAGAATCAATGATAATCGTTCCACATGATTTTTCTTTTTTCATAATTTCTCCTTCTTATTTGGCAAAAAAATAGTATTGCTACTATTTTCTGTTTGAAAATACAGTACTAGCTACCAAAACTACAATAACTATCACTGCAACGATGATTATAATGTTCATGTTCTTCTGACCAGAAGTAGTTTTTTGTACGACGGCTAATGTATTTATCAAATTCAATGCTTTCATCTAAAACATCCCCGCGATCATAATACACATTGGAATTAAATTGTAGAAGAATTTAATGAACATGACAAGTACAATATTATCGTGATTTTTAATATACAATGTCGCAAGAGTTGCTGATACTGCAAAATATGATAATGCATCTGTTAGTAAATATGGGCTACTTAAATCACCATAAATCACATTCATAACTGCATAGATTAAACTACTAGAAATAACAAATAATATATCGTTTGGAATTACTTTACGTAATGATTGTTTGAATAATAATTCCTCAGCAATTACTCCAAACACCATGGTTTTAAATAATGTATAAGCAAAGGAAATTTGCGATAAATTATATATAGAAGTTGTATTATCATCACTAATTGTGTTAGATGGTACTAATGCTTCTCCAATCATTCCAACCACCATGTTAACAGCAAATAGTAAAATGACGCCTATTGCTACTTTCCCAATAAATTTACGTTTACTTTGATCTAGATTTTCTAGACTAGCTTTTAAATCTTTATAATATAAAGCAATCACTCCTATTAAGAAAAGAACATCTCCAGTAAACATAGTAATAATTCCGTTATGAATATTTAGGGCTGTAAATATTGTTTGAAAGACACTATTGTATATTAAGTAAATAATAAAAATTGCAAATACTTTTAATAGTTCTGTCATTTTCCCATTTTTCAATCTTATCACTCCTATCTTAAGTTCATTGTAGCAAAAAGCGATTGTTTTTTCAATGACAAATGAAAACGAAGTGTAAAGTTAAAAAAATTTATTGAAAAGGTATTGCCAGATGCTTTCATTTTGTTATAAAATAAAATTCCCGGCACTAAAATACCGGGAACTAGTCAACATTAACTATTCTATATCATTCCAGTGTATATACGTTTGGTTAATGTCCCTATTAGAAAAATCTAGTTAGCCATCTCCACATAGACTTTCACCTCCTCCCCTTCTTATTCTCTCTTCACACCTAAAGTATAGCACTTTTTTTAGAAAATATCAATTATTTTCTACTTTTTTGATGCACAAAAAGAAGTATTACAACATACTTCTTTTTTTTGTCTTATATTTCAATACTCTTTATCTAGTAGGATAAACACTTGCTTGTTTTTTATCTCTACCACGACGTTCAAATTTTACATATCCATCAATTGTAGTATATAAAGTATCATCTTTTCCAATTTTAACATTGTTACCTGGATATACTTTTGTACCACGTTGACGGTATAAAATAGAACCAGATGTTACAAATTCTCCATCACTCGCTTTTGCACCAAGTCTTCTACCTGCAGAATCACGTCCGTTCTTTGTAGAACTTTGCCCTTTTTTATGAGCGAATAATTGAATATTTAATCTTAATAAATCTAGCATGAGGACACCTCCTATTTTCTATTTATTTTTATATTTTTCGGATAATCTGAAGCAAGTTCTGTTAATAATGCAACCAAGTTTTCTAATAATAAATCAATGATTGTGTCATGCTTTAATACAGTTACAGTCACATGAATCGTATCTGTATTTTCTTGCTTTACTAAAATCGCATCTTGCTGATATCTTAATATTGCATTTACACTTGTAATCAAAATACTACTAGCACTTGCACAAACGATATCTTTCCCACTTACTTCATATTCTGAATGACCATTCAGTGAAATCTTTTGAATGTCATTCTTTTCTTTTTTTATTATTACTTGAATCATATTACTTTACTTTAATAGACTTAATAACAACCTTTGTATATGGTTGACGGTGTCCTTGTTTCTTACGGTATTTATTTTTTGGAACATATTTAAATACTACAATTTTCTTATCCTTACCGTGTTTTACAACTTCACCTGTTACTTTTGCGTTTGATAGATATGGATTTCCAAATGCTCCATCTACCATCAATACTTTGTCAAAGTCCACTTTACTTCCAACTTCTGCATCTAATTTTTCAACGTAAAGTTCTGTACCTTCTTCTACATAGTATTGTTTTCCACCAGTTTCGATAACAGCTTTCATAATTTCCCTCCTTACAATTCTAAGACTCGCCTAAAAGGTAACAATTGTTTTAAAACCTTGTTCGTGCGGTTGTAGCAACCAAAGGGGTACTACACAATATAAAATTTTAACAGATAAATCCTTATTTGTCAAACCATTTTTTTAAAATTGTCGTTTCACTCATCCAATTATTTTGAACCAAAAAGATATGACTTCTCTCACGTCTCATTTTCTTTAAATTTAACTTCTTTACTTTTAAATATTTAGAGAAATGGATATGTTTTAAATACCGTTCTAATAAAAATCTATAAAATGTAAATGGAAGTTTGTGATATTCATCCCATATTCTTTTTAATAAGAAAAAAAGCATACAGAAAAAAATAAAATTTGGTGGAAACATAAAAAATAGTAATATAGAAAGTAGAAAAGAGATCCATAATATGGTTTGATAACTATGGTAAAAAGAAAGATATCGTTCTAAAAATAACAATATGAATTTTGAACCATCTAATGGATAAATAGGAAGTAAATTAAAGAGGAGAAATGCGAGATGGAGTGTTAAAAAATACGGTTGATTGATAACTGGTTTTAATAAAAAATAAGCAAGGATTTGAAATATTGGCCCCATGATAGTAATCATTAACTCTTCTTTCATCGGTCGGTTGAATGCTTCTTCAAAAACAGTAAGTCCTCCAAATGGTAAAATCATTATTTTTTTAATATTCCAATGATAATATAAAGCAGTGAAAATATGTCCTAATTCATGAATACAAAAAAGATAAAATAATAAAAGATATGGTTTTATGAAACCAGTCATTAGAATAATTCCTGTACAAAGAAGAAAAAGCGGATGAATATATATTTTTTTAACCATTGATATACTGTTTATAATCTAGTACTGAACCATCTTTTTTAAATACTAGAAATAAGTTCTTTCCATTTGCTTCTCCTAACGCACTTCCCTGTTCTACATAATCATATAATTTTACACTTAAGTTTTTAATATTTCCATACCAACAATCAACGCCATTTGCTTGTTGAATAATTAAAGTATTTCCATACCCCTCTTTTTCACCAATAAATACCACGATACCACTTTCTAAAGAAGGAATGAGTAGATCATGATCGACAGTTAATTTTACGCCGTCTTGGTACTTCTTTTCTTCTTTATACGTCAATTCTTCATGAAAGACTGCCTTGGTCGGTTCTTCTATAAACTGTTCAAAAAAAGGAATGGGACTGCCAAAATATTTTTGGTAAATTTGATTGATCGAAGCAAAACGAAAGTTTTGTTCAAACACATATTTATAAAACGAGCTCTTCCAACTAGGATTTTTCTTTAATAAAATGAGACATAATAATGTAATTATAATGCAGACTAAAAAACGAATTAGAAATGACATCAATTGCTTTTGATGTTTCTTTTTAAAAATTGTCGTTTTCATCTTTTTCTCTTGATCATTACTATATTGATGTTTCTTTTTCATTTCTTTTTTTAGACGTTCAATATCCATCCTATCACCTAATTAGATATATGAAAAAAAGATGGAAACATTCCATCTAATCGATTTTTGTAATGTGATATTTGTGGGAAATAAAATCTGTAATCCCATACAATATCACTGCATATATCACATTCAAAACTAAACTTGTCATAATCCCTCTTCCAAGTGCAAACCAAGAGAATGGCAAATAACCAATAATTACTAGTACGAAAAAAGAAATAGAACGATAAAAGGCAATTGCTAGTACAGTCATAAGTGCGACATTAAAATAATTATTAGAAAGCATATAATTCATCTTGGTAATAAAATACGCTGTCATTAAAAAGAGAAATAAATTTAAAATCAAGGTATCTGTAAATACAATGTCATAAAATAATCCCAATATAGCAGCTACTTTATAATAATTAGAACGTTCTTTTTTAAAGTAAGGATAAATAATAACAAGTGCAACAATACTAAAAAGTGGAAGAAATAAATTACTATGAATAGAAACAAAATTACTGACTAAACTTTCTAAAAAGAAAGAAATAATTGTTACGATAATCGCTAATTGCATCGCTATGCCTTCCTTTTTAAAATAGTAACAAAGCTTAAATCATCATAGTCAACATTACTTGTCACTTCCACTGTTTTTGCTAAATCAAAATTATCCGTTGTCACTCTTTTTACTTTGCCGACAACAATCCCACTTGGAAATGCATCTCCCATCCCTGTTGTTGTAACAACAGAATCTTTTGGTATTTCTGTATTATCACTAATTCCTTCGACAATAAAGGTTCTTTTTTGTTTGTCATAACCAGATAATAACCCATATACAAATTTATCTCCTACTTTAATTTTAACGGATGTTTTATTATTGACATCATCACTGGTAATTAATTTTACCGTACTATTAAAATTCGTTACTTTGGTTACCTTACCAATTAATCCTTCACTGACAATCACAGGCATATCTTTTTCTACCCCGTTATAACTGCCTTTATCAATCGTAATCGTATTATACCAATAACCCAAATTACGATTTACAACCGTGGCATTTAAATAACTACTCTCAGATAATGTCTGATTTAATCCCAACGTCTTTTTTAAATTTTCTACTTCTCTTTCTAATTCTTCTTTTTCACTTTGAATTAAATCTGTTTCTTTTACTTTCTTTTCTAATTCTTTATATTTCTCATACAAGTCCTGTTTTTCACTATGTTCTTTCATCTTATCTTTTACAAATTCAACTGGTTTATAAAGAATCTTAGTGACTGCTAAAGTCGCATCTTTCATCGCCTTTTCAATCGGACTCAAATCTTCTTTATTCATAATAATCGCATTTGTGATTCCTAGTACTAAAGCTACCACGAACACTGCAATCAAAATGATATATTTTTTATTGATCGTCTTTTTTTCGTACATAAAATCACCTTTATTCATTATAATATAAAACAAATACTTTTTAAAGTGCTATTCGATTATTTTCAAAAAAACTATAGTATTTATCCTCTCCTACAATAATATGATCAATCACTTCTATTCCAAGCATTTTTCCTACTTTTACTAGTTGCGATGTAAATAAAATATCTTCTTTACTTGGTAATACATCTCCACTCGGATGATTATGGATACAAATGATAGAACAAGCACTTACTTGATATGCTTCTTTAAATACTTCCCGAGGATGTACTAAACTGCGATTTAAAGTACCGATAAATAAGATTTTCTCATGAATTAATTTCTTACTAACATCTAAGTAAATACAAACAAAATACTCTTGTTTTAACATTCCAATTTTATCTTGATAATAAGAAGCAACTTGATATGCATCGGTAAATTTTTGAAATAAAATAGACTTTTTTTGTAATACTCTTTTCCCTAATTCTATCGCTGCTAAAACAGTACAAGCTTTCGCACGACCAATTCCTTTCATCTGTGCTAAAGTTTGATAAGAAGTATGCTGTAATGCTGAAATACTTCCCAATTCTTTTAAAATATAAGCACCTAGTACTTTGGCACTCATATCTCTTGTTCCTGTTTTTAATAAAATAGCTAATAATTCTTCATTCGATAACTGTTCTACTCCATAACAAAGTAAACGTTCTCTGGGTCTTTCATCTTGTGGTATTTCTTTTATCTTTAAATTCAATCTCACTCCTCCTTATAGTTTTCTAATATTTTTTGATTAATATCGTTGATGGTCTTCTGATCTGTTACTTTCGTTAACATTTCATCTAAAGTATTTAACTGTTCCATATAGTTTTGATTTTTAATATAACCTTCCTTCTTATAAGTAACATACCCGAAAGATTGAAAATATTCCTGCAACTTTGCAACATTTTCTTCTTTACTCGTAATTCCAATATAAACGTGATACTGATTTTCTTCGATCCGATAAATATAATATGGCAGACTTAATACACTCTTTTTCATGTTTTCTTCATTCGAATACACTCCATACTGAAGATAATATACTTTTAAAGAGTTCGTCGTTTGAAAAACACTTTTTGTTTCACTCGTTGTATGATACTCATCACACATTGTTTTTCCAATCACAAATCCAATTACAATGGATAATAAAACGGGTATTAAATATGCTTTTTTCATAATATCACCATCTTCATTATGTCATAGATCGATTCCCTTTTTTGTCATATTTTAGAAAAAAAGAATCAATATTCATTGATTCTTACTGATTTAAATATTCAATTACTTTTTCATTTAATAAATCAATCGTAATTTCTTCTTTTTCGCCGCCACGTTTTTTTATTTCAATCATTCCTTCGCCAGCTTTTTTACCAACTGTTACTTGAACTGGAATACCAATTAATTCCATATCTTTAAATTTTACACCTGGTCTTTCATTACGATCATCATAGATCACTTCAAAGCCCATGCTTTCAATTGTTTGATATAATTGATCAGCAATTTTCTTTTGAACTTCATCTTTTGGTTGAATCACTACTAGAGCGATTTCGAATGGTGCAATTGGAACCGGCCATGCAATTCCCATATCATCTGCTCTTTGTTCAGCAATAGATGTCATAATACGTGCTAAGCCAATTCCATAACATCCCATAACAACTGGTTTTAGTTGATTGTGTTGATCCAAATAATTTAAACCGAGACTAGTAGAATATTTTGTCCCTAATTTAAATGTATTACCACATTCAATTCCTTTTTTAAACGTTAATTTCGCACCACATTTAGGACATAAATCTCCTTCTTGAACATTGATAATATCTCCCATTTTTTTCACTTTAAAGTCCTTTAAATTCACATTTTTATAGTGATAATCACTTCTATTTGCTCCAACAATAAAATTTTTCATCATTTGTACATGATGATCCATCACAATTGGAATAGAAATACCAACAGGGCCAGCAAAACCAACCTTTGCTTTCGTAATTGTTTCAACTTCTTCAGGGGTTGCTAATTCAGCTTCTTTCGCATGTAGTAATCCTTTTAACTTTTCTTCATTTAAATCACGGTCACCAGGAATTAAACATGCATAGAATTTCCCATCAATTTTATAAATCAATGTTTTTACAAAATGGCTTTTATCTTCCTTTAAAAAGTCAGCAATCTCTTCAATGGTACCAGCATTCGGAGTATGAACCAGTTCCATTTCTTTTTCTTCTTCATAACTTTCTGTTTCATCAACAATACAAGCACTTACTTCTAGATTTGATGCATAATCACAATTTGGACAAAGTACTAAAGTATCTTCTCCAATTTCAACAACAGCTTGAAATTCTTCAGATAAATTTCCTCCCATTGCTCCTGTACCAGCTTTTACAATCTTATAATTTAAACCAACTCGATCAAAAATATTTTGATAAGCACGAAACATTTTTTGATAAGAAACATCACATGCATCATCATCAATATCAAAACTATAGGCATCCTTCATCGTAAATTCACGTGTACGTATTAATCCAAAACGTGGACGTGGTTCATCACGATATTTATTAGCAATTTGATAAATATTAAATGGCATATCTTTATAAGAATGAATCATTTCTTTGGCAGCATATACGAATAATTCCTCATGTGTAGGTCCTAACACATAACCGCGATCATAGCGATCTTTCAAAGAAAACATATCATGTCCAAATACTTCTTTTCTTCCACTTTGAATATAATAATCTTCGGGAATTAAAGATGGCATCAATAATTCTGATGCTCCTGCTTGATTCATTTCATCACGAATAATATTTTCTATCTTTTTCATTACTCGTAAACCAAGAGGCATAAAAAGATAAATACCTGTCCCTACTTTTTTAATCATACCACTACGCACTAAATAATTACCACTTCTTGTTTCTTCATCTTTCGCATCTTCTCTCAATGTATAAAAAAATTGATTACTTAATTTCATATTCAACGCTCCCTCATCTATAACATTATACTATATTTTCTTTCTATCTATCAACAAATATGAAAAGAAAAGAAATCAAATTGATTTCTTTTGTTATTTTCTAGTCAGTTTCAATTTCTTTTCGAGTGTTTCTTCACTGATCTGGCCTTTTTCCCTCATTTGTTCTTGAAACTCTATTTCTGTCATGTAATTTAATACATATCTCACTGTTTCATAAAGATAATAACGTAATGCATCTACTGGAATTTGATATTTCATAGCGATTTCTTCTGTACTCATAATGGCACGGTCATTTGACAATCCGTAAAATAAATCTAATAGTTTGATTTGTGATTGTGATAGTGGACACATTTTTAAATAAATACTCTGTTTTACTGGTAAACGTAATGCTCTAATTTCTCGATCTTGAAATTGTTTATTTTGAGATGGTTCGATAGAAATATTTTGCAGTGCCTTTACAATTGCTGGACTTGTATAGGTATTGGCTTTTAAAACAGTTTCAGATGCATAATGAATCTTTTTTAATAATGCATCTTTAGAACTGTGATAAAGAGTAGATAATTCCTCAATTGACTTTTTTTCTCCAGTTAATCCATAATAGGCATCTAATAACTTGATTTCTCCTTTTGATAATTGTAAACTCCCTAAAACGAATTTTTCTCTCAGTTTTCTAGCCATCGCATTTTGTTCAGGATGTGCTTCTTTTTTTCCGTGTTGTAATTTATCAATTAAGTGATAAATTTGATTTTTTACTGTATTACGATTAGAAATGGAATATATTTGTTGCAACTGTTCTAAAGAATGTTTTTTCGTTCCAATTCCATAAAATAAACAAAGTAAATCTCTTTCATCTTTAGAAAGTTCTTTAGAACGATCTAGCATATTACTTACTTCTCCTGGAAATAAAGCATTAATTTTCACTTCTCTCGCATCTGGTTTGGTAGATTGTTTACGCACAACAAACTTAGGAAGAGAATTCCCCTGTTTGACTGCTTGTTCACAGCGTAATAAATAACGTGTTACCGTATTATATTTGTCATATAGTTCTATTTCTTTTGGCCTTTCTGTCTCATCTAATGTACAAATGTATTCATAGGCTGCTTGATACTCTTCTGGAATATATGGTTGGTATAAATAATAAATAGAACTTGTATTTTTTTCATTTGTTCGAAATGCAGATAACTTCTTATTTAATCTTTGTTTATAAATAGAAATCATTTTCTTAGGTAATTTATCTTTTAACTTTAAATAAAATTCCGTATTTGTTTTGGAAGATAGTAAAGCATCCATAACCATACGCTCATTTTCAGTAAAATGACTGCGTTTACTTTCATAAATATTTTCCCATTGGTGATATTTTATTAATTGTTTATTCACTTGATCTAGTAATTGTTCCGGATTTAGTAATTTCCTTTTTATCTCCATCTCATAAACACGAATGGAATGAAGTGCAAATTTCTCTTGTAATTTCTTTTCTATTTCTAATTGACTATCGGATGATAAAACAGTATCCATGACAAGACATTCACTTTCATTAAAATATATTTGATATTGCTCATAAACAGACTGCAATGATTTTAATGAATTCATCAATTGGTTGGCTTTATTGACATAATCAAGTGGATTTAATAATTTCTTTTTTAAGTTGGTCTTACATAGCGTAATTGCATTTTTTGACAATTTATCACTCAATTTTTGTTCAATCTCTTGATCTGTGAAAGATGATAAAAAATAAGACATCATACATTGTTCATTGGCAGTAAAATATGGTTTGTATGTTTCATATACAGTTTGAAAAGCCTGATAATCTTTATAAGTCCAAGCAGTATCCGGTTCTTTTGATAAATCACTAGAATAAACAGTTTTTTCTCCAAATAATTTATATTGAATTCTTAATAGATACATATGAATTGTATTTAATTGATATCGATCTTTTAATTGATTATAAAAGGCATCTTCATTCGTAGCACGAATTAAAATAGAAACAATTTGTTGTTCTGTTTTAGATAACTGATCTTTTCTCTCCTCAAACACTTTACGAATCTTTTGCTGCAGTTGTAAAAAATAGGCTTCCTCTTGTTTTTTAGTAGTAACAATTTTAATGAATGATTGAATTTGTTTTAGGATTTGATCGACATATGGTTCTGGACAAATGGTTTGTAATTGACTGCGAAATAGCGCTTCACTTTTAGCGTTACGATACAATTCAAAACATTTCTCATAAAAAGTAAGCATTTCAGGAAAAAATTGTAATTCTATTTCTGTTTTTTGATCAAATTTTGATGTCATAATAGAACTCCCCCTTAAATTTGTTCCCTATTATATAATAATTTAAAAAAGAAAGCAAATAGTAAAAAGACTGATACTATATCAGTCTATAAACTTAACGTAAAAAATAATAATAAATCATGTAACAATTTACTTGTTTCATCATCTTGAAATAAATTATGGGTTCCTTCTTGATAAATACGATAATCAATATTCGTATAACCAATTCTAGTAAGGAAGTTTTTAGTGGCATTTCCATATTCATAAACTGGATCTTTCTTACCTACCCCCATAAAAATAGGTAAATTCATATTTCTTAAATAATAAGTACCTTGATGTTGGATCATATATCCTACTTCACATAGATGATATAAGCTTTTTGTTGTATATAAAAAGGATAAAGTTGGATTTTTTTTCTTTTCTACTCTTTTATAAAACATCTGATTCATAAATTGATTTCTAAAATAAGTAGGAGTTACAATGGATGTATACTCATAGAACAATCTCTGACGCTTTAATCCAGAATATAGAGAGATTGGATTGATAAGTGCCAGTGCACGAATACGATCATCATATTCTTTTAGAAAATTAATCGCCATCAGACTTGCATAATCATGTGTCACTAAAAATATAGCCAGACCAGAATACATCTTAGAGATAGTTTGAATCACAACATAAATATCTTGTACCAATCCATTTGCACCATCTTTCCCTAAATATCCAATTTCAGTTTCAAAATGAATACTTTTTCCGGTACCACGATGATCATAACTCGCACAGATAAATTGTTCCTTTAAAAATGATTCATAGACTGATTGATACATATCACTTGTCTCATAAATACCTGGAACAAATAAAATAATTCCTCGAGGATTTCCAGCAGGAACAGCAATTGTAAGTGCTAATTGAAATTCATTATCATGAGCAAAAGTTATCGTTGTATCGATATTCATAAATTTCCTCCTTTTTATTTTAAATTCTCAAAACCACTACGTTTAAATAATTTTTCTAAATCATAATTCGTTAAAAAGACAGTTGTTGGCCTTCCATGGGGACAATTGAATGGATTATCACATTTTCTTAAATCGTAAATCAATTGTTCAATCTCTTTCATATCGACATATTGATTTGCTTTGATTGCATGTTTACAACTCATCATCGTTGCTACTTTCTCATTAAATTTTTCAATAGAAAAATGCTTTCCTTCTTGAATAATAATTTCAATAATTTTACGAATACTATCTTCTACATAGTCCTGTGGTAACCATGCTGGATGTTCTTTAATTAATAGAGATTGATAACCAAACTCTTCTACTACAAATTTCAGATCTCTTAATACATCTAACTTTTCTTTCACATAAACAAATTCCGAACTAGATAATTCGATTGTAATTGGAAATAATAATGGGGTTGATGCGATATTAGGATTTCCCATTTTCTTCATATAATATTCATAATTTACTCTTTCTTTGGCTGCATGTTGATCGATTAAAAACATTCCCTCTTCATTCTGACAAATAATATAAGTCCCATGAACAATTCCAACTGGATACATTTCTGGCATTCTCTTTTTCATTTCAATTTCTTGATTATTTTCTTTTTGTGATTCTTCTAAAATTGTTTCTTCTGTTTTTTCTTCTACAAAATCAGTATTGATAGGAATTCTCTCTTCTTCAAAATCTAGTTCTGGTTCTGTTGGTTCTGCAATTTCTTTTTCTAATACCAATGTCTGTTCTACATATTTTGGTCTATTTACTTCTTCTTTTGATTCTGTTTCTAAATCAGCAGTAGGAATTAAATTCTTATGATGTAATTTTTCACGAATCATATTTGTAATTAATTCTTTTAATTCTTCTAATTTACTAAATTTAATATCCATCTTAGTAGGATGAATATTCACATCCACTAAACTCGTATCAACATGAATTTCTAAGACAACGATTGGATATCTCGTATCAGGTTTAAAAGAATGATATGCATCATTAATCACACGATTTAATTCTTGGTTTCTAACAACACGACCATTGACAATGGTTACCATGTGATTTCTAGATGAACGATGAACCTCTGGCATTGAAATAAATCCATAAACTGTATAATCATCATCACTAGCACTTACTTCAATCATTTTACGAGCGACATTTAATCCATATACAGATTTAATTGTTTTTAGTAAGTGATTGGTTCCATCTGTATTTAAAATTTCGTTATCATTATTAATTAAACGAAATTTAATATCAGGATGAGAAAGTGCAATTTTATTTACATAGTCTGTAATACTTCCAAGTTCAGAATATAAACTCTTCAAGTGCTTTAAACGGGCTGGAGTATTATAAAATAAATTTTTAACTTGAAAAATAGTTCCCTTTCTAGCATCTCCACGATCCACTGAGATTAATTTACCGCCATTGATTTTTACAATCGTTCCTACATCTCCTGTAGAGGTAGTTAAAGTCACTTCACTGACAGAAGCAATGGAAGGAAGTGCTTCACCACGAAAGCCTAATGTCTCAATACGATATAAATCATCTTCTGATGTTAATTTACTAGTCGCATGTCTTCCAAAAGCATTTACTGCATCTTCTTGATCCATTCCCGTACCATTATCTGTTACTTTAATTTCTCTTGTTCCCGCATCAATTAATTCAATTTTAATCTCTGTAGACTCTGCATCTATACTATTTTCTACCAATTCTTTTACAACTGAACTACATCGTTCTACAACTTCTCCAGCTGCAATCTTATTGGCTAGAATTTCATCCATAATATGAATTTTTGCCATTTTTATCACCATTTTCATTTTACCACAAATTTCCTATTTTTCCATGAGAAAAGTAGTCATGATTGAACGACTACCGCATATCTCATTAAATTATAAATCGATTCAAATTTCTGTTTTAAAATTATTTTTCTACCATTCCATGGGTCTAACACAATATAATTTCCTGTAATTCGGTTATATCTAGTTAATAATACTACATGTAAATTTAAAGGAACTTCTCCATCCCACGTTGATGGATAATTAAAATTAGATGTTGTATACACAACCACAGGTTTTCTCTGATTAATATATTCTTTTAACTGTTCTGGTGAGCTTCCTGAAATGTTCGTAGTTGTTGCATAATTGGAACCAAAACGAGCCAGTGCATCGGGTGCGATCCAATGGGTAACATTTTTCGGTTCTAAATCGAAAATAGAATGAATAAATCCTTAGTGTGGATCTGTATCGTGCTTTGGCATTTCATTTGCAAATGAAACAAGATTATGAGTGGTTGCATATCCACGATAATGAAGTGACATTAATAAAGAGGCAGCTTCACAACCATTTAAGACTTGATTTGTTCTTTGGTTTATAAATTCAATTCCTGTAATCTCAACATATGCTTCTTCTATTTTTCGTTGTTCTTCTTCTTTTCGACGCTGTTCTGCTAAAGCAAGCTGTCTTTGTCTTTCTCTTTCTTCCGCAGCCTTTCTTTTGGCTTCTTCTTCTTTTTTTGTCACGTATTCATTTACTAATTGAAATTTCTCTTCATAATTGGATAAAACCCATGTCTGTTTTAAATTCTTCATAAATTGATATACATCTTCATACTCTTGGCGACTCACATTTTCCCGTACTTGAGATAATTCATCATCTTGAAATAATCCTCTTAATTTGGAAATAGCTGTTTCTGTCTGAGTTAATTGTTCTATTCCTTGCATTAATTTATCTTTTAATAAGGATTGTTCTACTTGTGATCTTTTTTCTAACTGTTTTTGATAATCTAATAAATCTGTTTTTGTAATTTCTTTCTTGATCACATCACCTTCAAAGAAATGATTTAATCTTTGTTGTAAATTATAAAATGATTTGATTTTTTGAAATTGTTTTTCTAATTGTTTCTTTTCTTTCGGATCGTTCATTTTCTCAATATATGTTTGTAATGCATCTAATTCTTTTTGCGTTATATCTAAACGAGGTTTTGTTTTTTCTTCATCTTGATATAATTGATTTAACATTTTTTGTGCTTGGCTTATAGTTTGCTCTTCTATTTTTTTCTTTTCTTCTTGATCTAATTGATTGGCATACCAATACCCTGCTCCGATTCCAGTCGCAGCACAACATAGTATTACCAAAATACATATTACTTTTTTCATACTCCTATACTCCTTTATCATATTCTAGTGTAACCAATCAATGGATTGAACTACGAATATGATATTTACCTCTTTGCTGAAAAAGATAATTTCGATTCTGAAAAACATGGAAAAAATTAGCTAAATACCCCCCCCATGGTAACTTATAGCTAGCAAATGAATCGGACTTCATACTTTCACCTAGTTTCCGTTATCATTAGTATAGCAAATTATTTATGAAATGAGAAGTCATTTACAAATAGAAAGTGGAAAAGGAATACAAGATACAATAAACGATTGACATAACCTCAAAATAAATAGTATATGAAACGATATCATATACTATTTTTCTTGATCCATTTCTTGCAAAAAATCATGTAAGTTTTGAGCAACTTGTTGAGGTAATACTTCCCCTAATTCTGCGACACTGACAGTTTTTAATTTAGAAGTAGAATGATACTTTTTAAGTAATTGTTTCTTTCTTTTTTCACCAATTCCATCGACATGGTCTAATACACTTTCTAAAGCACCTTTACTGCGTAATTGTTGATGGTAATGGATTGTAAAGTTATGGACTTCATCTTGCATTCTTTCTAAGTAATAAAATAAGTTACTACGTTTATCGATATCAATTTCAATTAACGGATCAAATGCAAGTAATTTACTAGTTGCATGGTGATTATCTTTTTTTAATCCTACCACTGGAATTTGCATTCCTAATGATTCTAATACTTCTCTAGCAACATTGATTTGACCAGTACCACCATCGACAATAATTAAGTCAGGACGTTCTAAATGATCTTTTAAAACACGAAAATATCTACGATAAATTGCCTCTCTCATCGTACCATAATCATCGTTTTTATCAACACTTATTTTAAATTTACGATAATCGTTTTTACTTGGTTTTCCATGTTTAAATACAACCATTCCTGAAACATTATAACTACCAAATAAATTGGAGTTATCAAATAATTCAATGCGATCTAATTTATCTAGATGGAGAATTTCTTTTAATTCTTCATTAGCACCAATGGTTCTTTCTTCATCTCTTTGAATTAATTCAAATTTCTCGTTTAAAGCAATTTCTGCATTTTTACATGCCATATCTACTAATTTCTTTTTGACACCACGCAGTGGAATAAATATTGGAACTTCTAAATAACTAGATAACTCCTCTACACCAGATAAATTTGGAACCATAATCTCTTTTGGTGGTAAAATATCTTTCTCATAGAATGTTGCGATATAACGAATCACTTCATTTTCTACTTCATCGATGAGTGGGAAAATGGCAGAATGACGTTCTAATATTTTGCCGCCACGAATAAAAAATACTTGCATTGATAAATAACCTTTATCAACATAATATCCAAATACATCACGAGAAGTTGTATCATTGATTTCGACTTTTTGTTTTTGTAATGTAATTTGAATATAATCTCTTAATTCTTTTAATTCTTTAGCGCGTTCAAAATTTAAATTTTTACTTGCTTCATACATATCTGTTTCTATTTTATTTAATACAGAACTAGCATCCCCACGAAGAAATCTTAAGATTTCTTCTTCTAACTCTTTAATCTGTGTATTAGGTACTTGGTTGGTACAATAACCGAGACATTGGCCAATATGATAGTACAGACAAGGCTTTTTTTGATAGGTGCGACATTTTCTAAGGGGATAAATACGATTTAATAAATTCACAGTATTTCTAGCTGCTGTTACATTTGGATAGGGTCCAAAAATACGGGTTTGATTTTTTCTTTTCCGATTGACGTTACGAACGATCGTTAAACGTGGTACTGATTCATTGGTAAGTTCTATATAAGGATAACGTTTATCATCTCTTAATAATATATTATATTTAGGATCGTATTTTTTGATTAGGTTTAATTCTAATACTAATGATTCTTTTTCACTACCAACAACGACGTATTCAAAATCACGGATTTCACTGACTAAGCGAGCTGTCTTTCCAGTATGTGTTCCCCGAAAATAAGAGCTGAGACGATTTTTTAATTTCTTAGCTTTTCCTACATAAATGATAGTTCCATCTTCATTCTTCATCAAATAACAACCAGGTTTATTAGGTACTAAACTTAATTTTTCTTTTAACACAAAGACACCTCCTTATTTTCTAATTTGTTTTTCTTTTTCTAACTGAGCACCTTTTATATATAATTTACTTGATAAGTAATATATCATTAATAAAAAGATAGAGATACTTGTCAATTGATTTTCCTCTAATCCTGTTAATACACCACTCGACATCATCCATTTAAAAATATACGCTATTTTTTCGTTTTCTTTTACTGGATCTTCTTCGTGATTTTTAATGTAAAATATCCATTGATATAACAATAATGTAGAAACATCTCCAACGATATTTAAATATGCTTCTTCTTGATAATGAAAATAACTAAGAAAAATCCAAAGTATCGCATTACCAATACGATTTGTTCTTTTTAAACGCTTATCTTGTCTTTTTTTCAGTTTATTTGAATTCATGATCAAGGTACTACTCTTCCAAGTATATGAGAAGGCATTCATGATATAAGAATCATATATGGCATAACTATTTGGATCACCATTCATAATTGAAATGACATCATTCATCTCTTGAGGGGTAAATTCTGGATAATCTGACACTTCAGAAAAACCATTTAAGATAAATTGTTCTAATAGCTTTATTTCAGATTCAGTAGGTTCTTTCATTTCATGTTCGAAATTTAAACATGCAGATAAAACATTGCGATATTTGACTAATATGGTTCGTTTTTTTAACATAGAAATCATATGTTCTGTTGGATCCATTGTCATTTCCGGTGTCGGATGAGATTCCTCGTTCTTTTCTGTTTCTAATAATTCGTGATATTGTACAAACGTTTCCTCAAGTTCTTCATTTGACATAGAAAGATATGGTTGTAGTTTCCCAATATCATTCATTCTCAATAAGAAACAAAGTATCTCAACATCTGTAAAAAACGCATGTTTTTTTGCTTGTCCCATATATTTGCCCTCTTTCGAAAAATATTATATCATGCATTAGATAAAAAGAAAAATGCCTAGTTCGCATTTTCAATTAAAATAACATCTTCTATTTCTTGTTCACTGGGCATATGTTTTAACATTGCTTCACGAATCACTTCTTGATAAAATGGAATTTTCGCAAAACGTTCTAATGTAATCCATTCTAAACTGGGATCGATAATTGTATCATTAGTTTTTACCATATATACATATTCTAGTGGTTTTGTATTAACATCGTATACTCTACCCCTTCTAACTTGTATATGTATTCCATACTTTGTTAAAAAGTTACGAATCAATGCTTCTTTTAAAAACTCATCTTGAATGACCATTCCACCAGGTAATTGATATTTTCCTTTTACCTTCTCTAATAAGATTTTACCATCTTGTATACAGATACCTCTTACATACATTTTATCATACATACTTTTCACCTATTATAGTCTATGTATTTACTTTCCATTTTTTGACAAGATTGGTATAATAAATATTGAGGTGTATTCATGTTTGGAATTACAGAAAAAGTAACTTGTGAAATAGAAATTAAAAAATCTCGCTTTATTACTTGTCTTATCCCGGTTACAGATAGCAGTGATGTAAAAGAGAAAATAGAACAAATCAAAAAAGAATATCCGGGAGCAACGCATTACTGTTATGCGTATATCTTACTCCATGATAAAAGATGTAGTGATGATGGAGAACCTTCTAAAACAGCTGGACAACCTATTTTAAATGTATTAGAAAAGCACCATTTATACTATATTTTAGCAATTGTAATTCGCTATTTTGGTGGAATTAAACTAGGGGCTGGTGGTCTTGTTCGTGCTTATTCAAACGCAACAATTCATGGTGTAAATCAAGCAAATATAGTTCCGTTCATATTAAAACAACATATCCAAATTACTTTTCCTTATGATTTAGAACAAACCATTTTAAAACAATATCCAAATTTTGAAATCACAAATAAAACTTATTTAGAACAAATTACATACGAGGGATATATAAATCAGGATGAAATACAATCATTATTATTACTTTCTCATATTCAAGTTGTACAATTAGAAACATGTTATCGCACAAAAAAGGAATGACATTAACGCCATTCTTTTCTTTTTTGTTTCGTTCCTATATATTGCTGAAAGATGTGATCACGATATGCTGACAACATTTCTTTTTGTCTTTCTATTCCATCTAGTGATTGTTTTTTTATATTTGTATTTTGCGTCATAATATAAACATGTTCTAACATCCATAAAGCCTCTTGATCTAATAAGTCCGTATTAATTCTTTTCATCTCTCTTTGAACTAATTCTGGATATCGAAAAATCGTTGTAATCATATGTACTTCTTGGTCTGTTAATTCATTTTCAAATTGCCATGCTTCCAATATTTGATTTAAAGGACATGATGGAAACCCATCAATCGCCCCATATATTTCCCCTGTTTGATTTAATAATTCTCCATTCTCTAAATTTCTTACTTGATTGTGATCATATACTCCTACCAATGGAGTAATTACTCCTTTATTATTTCTAATTCCCAAATAAATATTTTCTCTTTTTATCATAAATAAGTCCTTTCTAAGCGCAAAAAAGTAGTATGTATTCACACACTACTTACAACTTAAAACAAACTACAAACTACTTATTTTGATTAATTTGATTCATAACTTCTTCTGCAAAGTTTTCTTCACGTTTTTCCATTCCTTCTCCAACTTCAAAACGAATCATATTAACAATTGTACCACCATTATTTTTTACATATTGTGATACCGTTACATCTCCATCTTTTACAAATGGTTGTTCAGCTAAACAAATTTCTTTATAGAATTTATTAATTCTTCCCATTACCATTTTTTCAGCAATTTCTTTTGGTTTTCCTTCATTCATTGCTTGTTCTGTTAATACTTCTTTTTCATGATTTACAACTTCTTCAGGAACTTCTTCTTTAGTAACATATTGTGGTCTCATTGCAGCAGCATGCATTGCAACATCACGTGCTACATCATCTGTTGCTCCATCAATTACAGTAAGCACTGCAATTTTACCTCCCATATGAATATATGCTCCAAAATGTTGTGAATCAGTTTTTTCTACTTTTGCAAAACGACGGAAACTTAATTTTTCTCCAATCTTTGCGATTTTAGCAACCAATAAATCATTTAATCCATCTTCGTTTAATACACTTTCTACATCAGTAGCATCTGTTTTTAAAACTGTATTTAAAATTGCATCTACTAATTCTTTAAACTCAGGATTTTTGGCAACGAAGTCTGTTTCAGAGTTTACTTCTACAATTGCAGCTTTATTTCCATCTATTTTAATTTCTGCAAGTCCTTCGGCAGCAATACGATCTGCTTTTTTCGCAGCTTTAGAAATACCTTTTTCTCTTAACCAATCAATAGAAGCTTGCATATCTCCATTATTTGCTTCTAATGCTTTTTTACAATCTAGCATTCCTGCTCCCGTTTTTTCTCTTAATTCTTTTACGGCACTAGCACTTACCATAACATTTCCTCCTCTTTACAAAAGTTAGATGATAAAAATCATCTAACGTATTTTATTTTAAAGCATCAATTAATTCTGCCTTTTTCATTGTTGAGTATCCTTTAATGTCTTTTGTTTTTGCTAACTCACGAAGTTGACTTACAGTCATTTTAGATAAGTCAGTATTCGTATTGGCTTTTTCTTCTTTTTTTGTTTCTTTTACTTCTACTTTCTTCTCTTCTTTTACTTCTTTAGCAACTTCTTTATTTTTTTCTTCTTTTACGTTAGAATTTGTTTCTTTATTTTCTTTTGCTTTTCTATCAAATGGTTTTTTAAAATTACGTTTTTCAAATCTCTTTGGTTCTTTACGTTTTACGCTATCTACAGCACGAGCCATGATTTCACTTGCTTGTGATTTATCATCAGCTTTTACATATTCGTTCATTTTTCCACCATTTGCTTCACAAATTGCATTTGCCATAACACCAGTAATTAAACGTACTGCACGAATTGCATCGTCATTTCCTGGAATGACATAATCAACATCATCTGGATCACAATTTGTATCTACAATTCCAAATACTGGAATTCCAAGAATTCTAGCTTCATGAATTGCATTTGCTTCCTTAGATGGATCTACAATATATAATGCATCTGGTAATTTGTACATATCACGAATACCACATAATAATTTATTTAATTTATCGTATTCTTTCTTTAAACCGATAACTTCTTTCTTAGGTAATACATCAAATGTACCATCTTTTTCCATCTTTTCGATTTCTTCTAAACGTTTTACTCTTTTACGAATTGTTCTAAAGTTTGTTAACGTTCCACCTAACCATCTTTCTGTTACATAGTAACTATTAGAACGGATCGCTTCTTCTTTCATTGCTTCTTGTGCTTGTTTTCTAGTTCCAACAAATAAAACCTTTCCACCATTATCAGCAATTTTCTTTAGAGCTGCATAAGCTTCTTCAATCTTTTGTGCAGTTTTCTCTAAATCGATAATATAAATATCATCTCTTGAAGTATAAATATACTCCTTCATTTTTGGATTCCAACGTTTTGTTTGATGTCCAAAGTGAACACCAGCTTCAAGTAAATAACTCATTGACACAACTGTCATATTTTCATTCCTCCTTTTGTTAAGCCTCCATTGTTTCGAAACGACACCACCTTTTGGCACTCGGCATCGAAATTCACAATGTGTGTAATA
Organism: uncultured Mycoplasmatota bacterium; assembly: GCA_949288035.1. Taxonomy (GTDB): domain Bacteria; phylum Bacillota_I; class Bacilli_A; order RF39; family UBA660; genus UMGS2016. The sequence goes on along the minus strand of CASEIJ010000048.1, from coordinate 28,845 downwards.
AAAAAGCCATAATTAATATACCACAAATGGCTTTCTGTTAGCAAGTATTATTATCAATTTCTAAAGAAATATCTTTATTTTGTTTTTGTAAGGCAAAACGGCTTTTCTTTTACAGGAGTTACTAATGTAAATATATATTCTCCTACCTGAAATGAATAGTCAGAAGTAAAAGAGATATCTTTCTCTGTATTTAATAGATATGGCGTTTGATCCATGATAAATAAATATAACCCTTCTTTGATACGATGCATATAAAAAGAAATACCACTCTCCAAATCATTTGCTTGAATATCTAAATGGTGATATTGAGCTTGTAAATAGTAATGCTTTTGTTTTTCTAGTTCCATAGATTTCTCCTTTCGCTGCATTAAAAATATGCAAAAAAAAAAGAAATATGACCATTTCTTTTTATAATATTTCTGACAATTTATTTCTAATTTTCGTACTAACAGTACTCATATCTGCTTTGCCTTTTAATTTTGGTGTAACCTCTTTCATAATACGCCCCATGTCTTTCATACTTTCTGGATTCACAGTAGCAAATGCTTGGTCGATGATTTCATCTACTTCTTCCTCACTTAATTGTTCTGGCATATATTCTTCTATAATTTTTATTTCTGCATTTGTCTGATCAATTAAATCTTTTCGGTTTCCTTTTTCAAATTCTGCAATTGATTCTTTTCTTGTTTTAATTTGTTTTGCTAGAATACCTATCACATCTTCATCTGTTAATTCTTTCTTTTGATTGATTTCTTCTAGTTGCATAGCACCTTTCACCATACGAAGTACTGTTAATTTTTCTTTATCTTTTTCTTTCATTGCTGTTACAATATCTTTTAAAATACGATCTTTCACACATATCCCTCCATTCACAAAAGAAGCCTTGCGGCTTCTCATTAGTTGTAACTTCTTTCCCTACGTTCCTTTTTACGACTATTCTTTCTAGCCTCTTCTTTACGAATTCTTCTTTTTACTCCAGGTTTTAAATATCCTTCCTGACGTTCACGCACTTTTTTAAGGGAGCCGTTTTTAATGCCTCTTTGTTTCATCATTCTTAAAGCACTATCAAGTCCATCTTTTCTCACAACTACTCTTTCCATGACATTTCCCTCCCTTCTTTTGCTAGAGCTATTATACCATGTTTATCCCCTATTTTCAACAAAAAGATAAGAAATATAAGAAATTTGTCAAATAATCACATTACTTATAAGAGCACATATTTCCATCCATTACCCTACGAAGTGACGAACCAAGACTACGCCCTAATTCTAATAGAATTGTAATTCCTCTTACCATAGAAGATAACATAGAACCACTGATATCTCCTCCATATATACTTTTTAATTCTTCTTTTGATAGTTTCATTCACATATTTTAGGATGGACAAAGCCATCTATTACACCGATTACAAAGGATACCATACTACCAATTCCTAATATAATTCCAATATTGATTTCTCCTCCATATACTTGTTTTAATTCTTCTGTTTCTAATTTTCTCATGATATCACACTCCTTATCCAATCTTGTAATTGTTGATATTTTGATTGTTTCTTTGTCATTTCATACAATATATAATTACCTTTCTTATTTTTTTCTTTTTCTAAACTCACTTTCAGTGTAACAAGATACATACTTTGCCCATCTTCTCTTTCAAGTTCTTCTGAAGAGATATAGGTAACTTGACATAATGTGTGACCACAATTCCATGTTTGAATGGTATTTAATTCCTCTTTTGTAAGATAAGTTTGTAAATGGTTTTTCTCACTCATAATTCCATAGACCATTCTCTTTTTTGTTGTTGGTAACAAGAGAAATAAAACACTAAATACGAGTAAAAAAATACTTGTTATTATTAATAATATATTGGCATTTCTATTCAGTGTTTGTTCGATTGTCCATACGCTTCTCATTCTTTTTCCTCCACAATTTTTTGTTCTCTCAAAATAAGATGACGACCAAATAAATCGCGATTATTAAGACGATGAGAAACAATAATAATCGTCTTTTGAAAAAAAGTATAAAATAAATTCTTCATAATCTGTCGTTCTAATAAGACATCCATTTCACTAAAACCTTCATCGATTAATAATACCTCAAATGGTTGTAATAAGAGTCGTGCTAGAACAATCCGTTGTCTTTCTCCTCCTGATAAATTATAACCATGGTTTGTTATCATCTGTTGTAAGCCGAGCGGATGTTTTTTTATCAGCCGATCCACACATGTACACTTCAGTATCTTCACCAATGTTTCTTTTTTTATCGTACGTCCCAATGTAATATTTTCAAATAACGTTCCCTGAAATAAACTCTCTTCCTGAGTTAATAAAACAATTCTGGATTGTAACTGTTCTTTTTGATAATCACATAAATCTAACTGATTTATAAATATTTGATGACGCATAATTTCTAATCGTCCACTCATACATTTTAAGAAAGTACTTTTTCCACTTCCACTATCTCCGGTTAATAAAATTTTCTCTCCTTGATATATGTTTAAAAAGACATTTTGAAATATATACTGATCATTATAATAATCATATGTGAAATTTTGACAGGAAAGTTGTTGGAAAGAAAATTCTAAAAACAAAGGAGAGGTTTCTTCCCTCATAAAATATGGACGTATTCTATCATAGTAATATTTCACTTTCATACTAACATCACTCATTTGTGATGTATTTTGTAATATTGGAACAATAGATTGCCATACGGTAATAAACAAAATGAAATTTCCCATCGTCATTTTTCCAGTACTTGTCATCAAACTAAAATATAAGAATAAATATAAATGAAACGTTGTAAATATCAGTTGGTATACCAATTCCATTCGTTTATGTTTGTGAAAATAATGGTACATGGACTCATTAAAACAAAATAGTTTTTTTTGATACTTATGCATGAAATTAGATTCTAGATGGGCAGTTGAAATAAAAGAACAATTTTCCATACTCTCCAGAAAAAAAGTATGATTTGTATTCATTTCCTGACGACATATTTTTTCCATACGTTGTAACTTTTTTGCCATCCATAGATAATAACAAACTGTAAATAAGAAAAATGGGAATAAGAAAATAGAAGTTTGCATTTGTATCAAACATAAACAAGAAAATAAGAAAAAAGCAAGCAGAAAGTCAAAGAAAAGAAATTGTATGCATTGAAATAATGAGGTAATCCATACATACAACTCTTCTCTTTTTTCAGTAAAGAAGGAAGGTTGACTTTGATGTCTGCTTTCTCTATGATCACTTAAAATAGAATGATACAAATAAACATCTAGGAGAGTTTGAAGTTTCAATTGCAGAGAAAATAAATACTTTTGAGTATAATAAGCATAACAATTCCGAAATAGATAAAGAAAGAAAAAGATAAAAAACACCAGGTAAAAATAACTTTTTTCTTTTTGTAAAGTAATACCATTCATAAAATATTTGGCAGTAAATGAGAGTGTGAGTTGTAAACATAAAAATACAATCATTAAAACAAATCCCAAAGATATTGTTTTTTTATTTTGTTTTATAAATGAGGTTAATATATAGTCAATTGTTTTATTTTTCTCACAGGTGATCACCCCTGTCGGAATCATATGAATCATAATTCCCGTAAATTGACTTTGAAATTGTTTCCAAGATAGGACGCGAATTCCTTCTTTTGGATCTCCAATCCATATTTTTTCCGTTCTAGGTATAATACGATAAACAATGACATAGTGATTTTCTAAAGCTTCATTTTTCATAACAGCAATACTTGGTAAAATAAATTTACCTTCTACCCAATGTTTCCAATCATAACGTTTCCCTTCTGCGTAAAAACCATGATCGTTCAAAAAAGTGATGATATGATAAGCACTTATTCCTTGCTTTGTTAAGTGAAGTTCTTCTTTTAATTTCTTATAATCATAGTCACCTTGATAATATCGTAAAATACTTTTTACACAAGCAGGGCCACAATCATTTTTTTCTTCTTGTATATAACATGGAAATTTTCTCATACTTCATCCTCTCCTACTTTTTATTTACTAGGTTAGGATGATAAATTCCTGCAAAAAAAATGAAAAAGAATTAATTTTCTTTTTCATATATATGTAACCATTTAGAACCATATCTTTTTTCTTTTAATAGTTTTAATGAAGTTTCAATTTTTTCTTCATTATCTGTTTCACAGACTACTTTAACACCTGGTTTTAATAAATGATATGTATCTAACTCTTCTAAAATTTGTGTCATAAAGTGATATTTATAAGGTGGATCTAAAAATATGACTTGAAACTCTATATTACGTTCTTTAAAATAACGGAGTGCTTCTAAATAGTCTTTTTTTAAAACAACTGCTTCTTCTGTAATTTGTAAAGTGCGTAAATTTTTTTCAATTGTTTGGATACAGATTTGATTAAAATCTACAAAATATACTTTTTTCGCACCATTACTAATTGCTTCAATCCCTAAATTACCAGAACCACTGAATAAATCTAGACAACAAGATCCAGGAATATCATTTTGTAACATAGCAAACATAGATTCTTTGACTCGATCCATGGTTGGTCTTGTACCAGCAATTTTATGACCATCTAAAAATCTTCCTTTATATTTTCCACTAATGACTCTCATCATATCATCTCAATTCCGTTGTTATTATAACACTTTTTGGTCAGGGGGTGCAAATGCTACGGTTGCATTGTAGATAAAATAGATTCTAAAAATTCAACGGTTTCAATTGCTTTTTCGATACGATCACTCGTTCTTAGCTTATAAAAAACACGTACTTCTTCGATAAAATCTCTTAGTTTTTCAGGATTACGATTCAATTCTTTATACCAATAAGAATGACTTCTTAAATATGTAATATATTGTTCATGACTCTTCAGGGTAAATTGTGTTTCTAATGACATATTAATCCTCAAAGTGCTTATAAATTGGCCGTGGTTTATAAGCTGGTTTTACTTCTTCTTTTGGTGCTTTACTTCCCAGTTCTTGTAATAGTCCAACAACACGTTGTAAACTAGAAACTCCATTTTGAACCGTATTTAAATCAATCCCCTTTAATAACGAAGACATTCCTAATAATCCTTCTGTTATATTCTTAGATTCTGCTGACGGGGGATTAGATGAAACCGTTGTTTCTTTTTTTATATAAGAATTCCATGCACTTTCATCTTCTCCATATAAATCATAAATCTCATAAAACTTCTGCCAATCCATCTCTCCTGTACGAACATATTTAATTAAACTAGGATTCTTTCTTACAAATGTTTTAAATGCATCTACTTTTGTCACAAGCATCACCTTAATTCAATATATGTAAAAAAAGGAGAATTATCTCCTTTTCTCGTCAATTTCTTCTTTGATATTTTGAATAAATGCTTCTAATTTTATTTTTTGTTCTTCTTTTTGACCAAATTTACGAACGTTGACTGTCTCTGTTTCTTTTTCTTGATCCCCTAATACTAAGTTATATGGAATCTTACGAAGTTGTGATTCTCTCATACGATAGCCTAACTTTTCATCACGACTATCAATTTCAACACGTACTCCAATTTGTTCTAATGCTTCTTTTACTTTTTCGGCATATTCTAAGTGATATTCACTATTCACTGGAATAATATTTACTTGTACAGGAGCTAACCAAGTTGGAAAATGTCCTGCAAAATGTTCTGTAATAATTCCAATAAATCTTTCAATAGAGCCAAAGATAACACGGTGTAACATGATTGGACGTTTCTTACTTCCATCTTTATCGACATAAGTAATATCAAAACGTTCTGGTAAATTCATATCTAATTGAATTGTTCCACATTGCCATACACGACCTAGAGAATCTTTCACATGGAAATCTAATTTTGGTCCATAGAAAGCTCCATCTCCAGGATTTACTTTACATGTTTTTCCAGCGTGTTCACAAGCTTTGGCAAGTGCTTCTTCTGCTTTATTCCATACCTCAATTGAACCAATATATTTCTCTTCAGGACGAGTTGATAATTCAATCTCATAAGATAATCCAAAGATACGATAAATACGATCAATAAAAGCAATTAAACGGATAATTTCATCCTCTAATTGATCTTCTGTTAAAAAGATATGTGCATCATCCTGTGTAAACGTACGAACACGGAAAAGACCATTTAAAGCACCACTTGCTTCATGTCTATGAACTTGCCCTAATTCTCCTAAACGAAGTGGAAAATCACGATAAGAATGTAATCCATTCTTGTAAACAAGTAATCCTCCTGGACAATTCATTGGTTTAATAGCGAATTCTTTCTCATCAATCTTAGATGTATACATATTATCTTGATAGTTTGCCCAGTGTCCTGAAATTTCCCATAAATCACGATTTAACATAATTGGTGTTTTAATAAATAAATATCCTTCTTTTTTATGTTCTTCATACCAGAAATCCTCTAACGTTTTTCTTAAAGTCATACCATTTGGTAACCAGAAAGGAAATCCTGGACCATATTCACTAAACATAAAAAGTCCTAATTCTTTTCCGATTTTCTTATGATCTCTCTTCTTAGCTTCTTCTAAGAATTCTAAATGTTCTTCCAATTGTTCTGGAGTTTCAAAACATACTCCATAAACACGTTGTAACATCTTATTTTTAGAATCTCCTTTATAGTAAGCACCACTTACTTTTAATAATTTAAAGTTCTTACATTTTTTCGTAGATTCGACATGTGGTCCTCTACATAAATCGATAAAATCATCTTGTTTATAGGCACTGATTACTTCTCCATCAGGCATATTTTCGATTAAATCAATCTTATATGGATCATCATGGAACATCTCTAAAGCTTCTTCTTTAGAAAGTTCTACACGTGTAATTCTCTTATCACTTTTCGCAATTTTTTTCATTTCTTTTGCAATTTGATCTAAATCATCCTCTGATAATTTTTTATCCCCAAGATCCATATCATAGTAAAATCCCTCATCAATGACAGGTCCTACCCAAAATTTCGCATTGGGATATAATCTTTTTACTGCATGTGCAAGTAAATGAGCACACGAGTGATTTAAAACACTTAACTTTTCATCTGACTTAATATTATTCATAATTTCTCCTTCTTTCTAATAAAAAAACGCCACCTGAAAACCAGGAGCGTGTATACGCGGTACCATCCTTATTTGTACTTAATTAGATAACGGCATAGACCGGAATTCTCTTTCGAGTTCAGCTCATAGGTAGTAATATTTTAACTCTTTTACAGGTTCTCACCATACCCTGCTCTCTTTTAAAAAGAAATTTAAAATATCATGTCCTAATCATTGCTTTTGATATTAACATCATATATCTTTTTTTCTCTTTTGTCAATGATGATGGCCTAACATCACACTAATCATTAATATAATCACACCCACTAATACACCAAAGATTGTTCCCTTCTCTTTTTTATGTTCTACTAAATGAGGAAATAATTCAAAAATAACAATATAAGAAACCATTCCAGTTGTAATTGCTAGTAATATACCTAGTACAAATTCATTCATAATACTACTCATAAAGAACATCAAAAGTCCTCCAATAAACGTAGAAATAGACGTTAATAAAATCATAAATAAAGTTGTCTTCCACTTCTTATCAGAGGTATAAAAAGTAGAAGTTAATACCATTCCCATAGGTATATTATGAAGTCCTACTCCAATACACATTAAAACCCCTAATTCTAAAGAACTTAATACACTGGTATAAATAGCCATCCCTTCAATCATATTATGAACAATAAGGGCAATACTAGATACAATTCCAATATGTGTTAAATTTTCTTCATCGATTTCTTTTTTCTCATCAGCATGATGATCTGGAATAAAAAAATCTAAAAATTTTAATACACAAATACCAACGGCAATAAAAAAGATTAAATAACAAATCGTAATCATTTCGTTTTGTCCATCACTTAGATGCTCAAAACTCTCCGGCAATAATTCCAATAATACCAATGATGTCATAACACCAAATGCCATACTAATCGAAAAATTCATCACACGATGATTATTTTTCGTTGTCATGACAATAAAATATCCAATTAATATAAATACTCCTACAATAAAAGTAGCTCCTAAAGCACTTGCTACACTCATAGTCATCCCTCTTTTGCATACATTCCATTTTAACATATTTTTACATTGATTTCAATCTCACAAAAAAAATTAGTCAAAATTGACTAATCTTACGATTCTGGAACTATTTCCTCTGGTAAATCTGGTTCATGATCTGGAGGAGTAGTAGACTCTGGTTCCTTAGGCGGTGTTGATTCTTCAGGTTCTTCTGGTTCTACTGATGGTTTTGGCTCAGTTGACGGTGTTGGTTTGGTTGTTGTTTTCTCATCGTCCTCAGTTTCTTTTTTCGTTGTTGTTGAACCTGTATTAATGGTTAATGTTTTAACAAATTCGATATCTGCTCCATATGGGACAGATTGACTAACTACTCTAGAACCATTTCCGTTTACAATAATACGAATACCATGACTGCTTCCATAACTTTGTACATAAGAGACACTATCTCCGGTAAAATCTGGAAGTAATGTTAAATTGGTTGATCCTTTTGACATCTTACCAATAATATTTTCTTCATATGGAACACTCGCATCAAATGAGAATGTTTTTGTCATTTTTGGACTAATCATTCCAAGATTAATTTTCATAGCTTCAATCACGGCATCTAAGCTTTCTTGATATGGAACGAAATTATAAAGTCTCATTCTTGTTCCTTGACCATTAATAGTACTGTAATCATAAATACTTGCATCTGCTCCACTAATATATAAATGTTGCATGCTAAGTACATCTTCTACAGCCATATCTTTTGTTCTTGTTAATACATCTTTACCGATATTATAAAGAGATAGAATTTCACTCGTTGTCATATTCGTTGCCATATTATTACCAACTGTATCTAGTATTTTATAAACTGTATCTAAATCTCTTACATCTTTTAATTTATTTAACATGGCTTTTACAACTAATTGTTGATTTTGACCACGAACAAAGTCATCAAATCCAGCACTCTTACGATGTCTGGCCCAAGCTAATGCTTGTTCTCCATTTAAATGTTGATATCCAGCATCGACACAAATCGTATTTTCACCCCATGCACGATCACTATTTTGTTCACAGAAACCAATTGGTACTTCTGCATCAATACCACCTAGTGCATCCACTAATTGCACTGCACCTTTAAAATTGATTTTTACATAATAATCAATTGGAATTCCCGTAAATCCAGTAATTGTATCCATCATACATTGTTCTCCCTGCCATGCTGCATGAGTAATTTTATTTTTACGTTTTCCATTAAAGCATGCGATTGGTACATATGTATCACGAGGAATACTTAAGATAGTAGAATTTAATGTCGTTGGATTAAATGTAATCAACATAAGAGAATCTCCATTAAAACTGCTACTCTGTGATAAATCATTGGTATCACTATCAATTCCCATTAATAAAATTGTAAAAGGTTCTTTTAGTGACTTTCCAGCACTTACTTCTTGTTTTACGGATTTCTTTTGTGTATAAATTACTTTCGTATCTTCCGAAATATTTTTATATGCATCAATCGATGTAAACATAGATTGATATCCAGAAGGCAAGAAAATATATTCAATTTCTTCATCATATAGATCAGCTAATAGATCAGTGTAATTGTCATAATACTTCACTTTATTTTTTAAGTTTTTATCTTCCATAATTTGTTTTGGAATCTGATATCCATCTACTGATTTTTTATCTTTAATCATTCCCATTTCTTTGCTACTACTAATATCATTAATACTTGTTGCTTTATTAGAACTTAGCGTTACAATACTAGCAGAATATGTTGTTTCACGTTCCGTTAAATTTCCAACCTTACCAATTGTCTTAATAATATTTCCACCAACAAAGATTAAAATAACACTATAAATTAACGATAAAATAACATCTATGATAAAACGTACTTTCTTTTTCCTACGAGCCGTTTTACGTAAATGGAAAAAGAAAAATATCATCAATCCAATTAATACAATTCCTACAACATAGCGAAGAAATGTTTCAATAGACCCTAATAATGTTAGAGAATAAAGGAAATATCCTGTCGCTCCTATATTTAATACAAGTAAGAGTATCATCCCAATCATCCAACTTGTTTTTATTTTTGTTCTTTCTTTTGCCTTTTGCTTTTCTCTCATGATTTAGCCTCCTAAGGTACTACAACATTATATCGTAAATTTTGAAATAGGACAAGTTCGCAACTATAAATTTTTCGATTTTGTCGAATTCTTTCCACTTTTGTCATACACTTAACAAAAAAAAGAAGATAATAAATTTACTATCTTACTTTTCCCTTTTTCCTATATTGTAACCCTGCATATAACATACAACTGAATGATATCACACTAAAAACCATATATATCATTCCCATATCGCTCGTATTAGGATTATCTACTTCATTTTCAATATCTTGACTTGTTATTTTTTTAAATGTAGCTGATATATTGGCAATTCCATCATCTGGTAATTGAAATGAATCATTATGAATCACGATATTACCGTTTGTTCCCGTTACAATCAACTGATCTAACTCGTAACCTTCCTCAGGTATATTTTTAATTGTTACAACTCCATTGTCATCTACCTTGTACTGAATATCTCCATGTTCTGTATTTTTAACTCGAATATCTACAATTTTATATGGATTGGTTTCAGTTCCTGTCCCATATAAAACAACATTGGAAGTTAAATACATAACTGGATAAACATCCAACGTAGCATTTGCTGATCCGTAACTAATACCCCCAAGATTTGATACATAAAGAACCGTATCCGCATTTGCCTGATTAGGAGTTAATGTCCACCAAGATTCATTCTGATGCATCCAATTGGTCTTTAAACAATAATCATCAAGACTATTATGAGTCCACATTGTATCACACTTTGTTTGATTGGAATTGGCTCTTAAGTATTCACTTGCAGTTATAAATCCAACATAAGCACTTTGAGATTGTATCGCACTCTCACTTTGAATCTGACCGATTATATTATCATTTGCAAATTCAACAGCTCCAATATTCCATGTATGAGATGTGATATATTTCTTTGCTTGCTCCCCCATATTCGTATAAAACTCATGATTTAAATATGCTTTTATATCAGATGTTTCCCACTGATTCAAACTATCTTGATCAAATTGATATGAATTTGATAATGGATTTGCTTTTATAATTTTTATCATTCCATTTGTATCAATGGAAATAATACGCCATAATTCATTATTCAATTGGATATAGTTATTTGGATTTGTACCTTTATAAGTATACTTATTATCTTCATAATCATCAACATATAATCCATCATCTGATGTCGCTAATGAAACACTTTGTCCGCCAAATTTTACTTGCACATCTTTAAATACTAAGTGTAATGTACTATCTTTTTGTACACTATAATACTGTAGCGTATTTCCATCTTCTAATTCTTTCCCAGCAAAAATTAAATTTTGTAAAATCGGATGAATCCCTTCCTTATCATATATTTTTTCTTTTACAGTTTCTATTTTATCTGTTGGTTCTACCTCAATTGTAATATGTTTTCCTGTTAATGTTTTTACAAATATCTGCATTGCATCTACTTTTAACGGCGCAATTAATAACATAACTGTAAAAACAAAAAAACATACCATATTTCCTATCCTACTTTTCAACTAACCTCATCCTACCTTCCTAGTTTTAGCATACCCAAATCATGCGAAATTTGTCAACTTAATAAAAAAAGAAAATCTAAATTAGATTTTCTTGATATTCACTGGAGGGCCCGACCGGATTTGAACCAGCGATCAGGGAGTTGCAGTCCCATGCCTTACCACTTGGCTACGAGCCCATTTGAAATGACAATTCGATTATATCAAATATTTATTTGGAGTGCAATAGTACATCTATGATATTTTATGTTTTTATTGGAAATTAGATACAAAAAAATAGAGGACATTCCTCTATTTTGCAATCACATCACAGATTAAATTAGAAATCTCTGTTGGGTTATCTATTGGTAATCCCGCAATCATCTTGGCTTCACTATATAGTATTTTGGTATACTTATTAAACGTATCTTTATCGTTTTGATAAAGGTCTTTTAATTTATTAGCAATTGGATGTTTCTCATTAATTTCTAATACTGTTTGTGCTTTCATATTTGGTGTATTTGGCATTGCAGCAAATACTTTTTGCATCTCTATTGAAATATCACCAACACTTGTTAAACAAACTGGATGTGTTTTTAATTTATTCGTGAATCGAACTTCTTTTACTTCTGGAATTACCTTTTGCATCTCTTTTAATAAATCTGTATTTTCCTTATTGATCTTCTTCGTATTTTCTTTTTCTTCTTCTGTTTCAAGATCTAAGTCATCTTTTTCAATATTGACAAATGTCTTTTTCTCGTATTCATGAATCGCTGATAAAACAAACTCATCAATATAATCTGTTAAATACAAGATATCATAATCTTTTTCTTTAATTTGTTCTACTTGTGGTAAAGAATCTATTTTCTCAACTGAAGTACCTGCGGCATAATAGATTTTATCTTGACCTTCTTTCATCTTCTCTACATATTCTTTTAATGTAATTAATTTTTTACGTTTAGAAGAATAGAACATAATGAAATCTTGTAATTTATCTTTATTCATACCATAGTTATCATAAACACCATATTTTAATTGCATTCCAAATGTCTGGAAGAATGATTCATACATTTCACGATCTTCTTTTAACATTGTTTCTAATTCTTTACGAATTTTAGCTTCAATATTTTTTGCAATTAAATTTAAACTCTTTGACTTTTGTAACATCTCTCTAGAAATATTTAAAGATAAATCTTCTGTATCAACAACACCTTTTACAAAGCTAAAGTAATCAGGTAATAAATCAGAACACTTTTCCATAATCAATACGCCACTGGCATATAAACTAAGTCCTTTTTCATATTCTTTTGTATAATAATCATATGGGGCATGACTTGGAATAAATAATAATCCCTTATAAGAACATAATCCTTCTACAGAAGTGGAAATCACTTTTAATGGTTTATCAAAATCATTAAATTTATCCATATAGAAATGATTATAATCTTCTTCTGTGACATCTTTTTTATTTCTCTTCCAAAGAGGGATCATACTATTGATTGTTTCAATTTCCTCTTTTTCTTCATATTCATTTTTTTCTTTATCTTTTAATACTTGTTTTGTTACTTTCATTTTAATTGGATAACGAATATAATCAGAATACTTCTTAATTAATTCTCTTAATTCATATTCTTCTAAATACTGACTATAATTGTCTTCATCGGTATCTTCTTTGATATGAAGTGTAATTTTGGTACCATTCTTTTCTTTTTCACAAGCATCTATTTGATATCCTTCTACACCACTAGAAGTCCAACGATATGCTTCTTTACTATCAATGGATTTCGTTTCTACTTCAATTTTATCACTTACCATAAAGGCAGAATAAAAACCTACTCCAAATTGTCCAATAATATCGATTTTATCTTCTTTGGAAAGATTTTCCTTAAATTTTAAAGAACCACTTTGAGCAATTGTTCCTAAGTTTTTCTCTAATTCTTCTTCTGTCATTCCAATTCCAGTATCTTCAATCGTAAGTAGTCTCTTATCTTTGTCGTAATCAATATAAATTTCTAACTGATCCTTATCTACTTTAACTTTCTTATCTGTAAGAGCACGATAAGCAAGTTTATCCATTGCATCACTCGCATTAGAAATTAACTCTCTTAAAAAAATATCTTTATTGGTATAAATTGAATGAATCATTAAGTCTAATAATCTTTTTGATTCTGACTTAAATGCTTTTTTCTTCATATTATCATCTCCATCTTTCTTACATAATCGTTATAACACCTTTTTTAGCAATTGTCAAGAGAGAGTGCTAACGAATTGGAATGATTTGGTTCTATTATTTCAAAACATACATATAGTGTATTAGTAAAGTCCAGGAGGGATAGAATGATTAATAAAAAAAGTATTTGGTTTTTAACACTATTTAGTTTAATTTTAGTATTAAGTATTTACTACATCACTATGCCAAGTGAATTACTTTTAGGAAATAACATAGAAAATTCTACAGTAGAAGAAAAAGATACCAAAAATAAAAAAGAAGAAACAAAAGTAACCATGAAAGAAAGTGATTTACTTACATCTCTTCGTGTGGAAGCCAATGATGAAATGGTAAAAGAAATGGATGAATTAAAGTCGGTACTGACTAGTAAAGATGCCACAAGCGAAGAAAAAAATGATGCTTTTGAGAGAATGAAAGAATTAAACTCTGTTCGTGGAAAAGAAGAAACACTTGAGAAAAAGATAAAAGAAGAATTTAAATTAAATAGTTTTGTAAAAATGGATGGTGATCAGATTCGTGTTGTTGTAAATACTGAAAAATTAGATAAAAAGACTGCCAATAACATTATGCGAAGTGTACAATCTAGTTTTGATGAGAAAATGTATATCTCTGTCAAATTTCAAAAATAAAGACCTATGTCTTTTTTCTTTTCCTTTAGATAAATGACACGCACTGTTTTATTCTTTTTACATAAAATACTATGAAGAAATAATTTCCACCCCAAGTATGGAAGTGAGGTATTATGAAAAAGAGTATTCTAACCAAACGAGAGAAAGAAGTATTTGATCTTTTAATTCAAAATAATTCAACACAAGATATCGCAAACAAATTGGGGATTAGCGAAAAAACAGTCCGCAATCATATTTCTAATGTGATGCAGAAATTAGGTGTAAAAGGAAGAGCAAGTGCTATTGTTGAACTATTAAAGCTTGGCGAAATAACTGTTTAAAAAATCGCATGAAATAGCGATTTTTTTCATATACTTCTATCAGAGGTGGACTATGTTAAAGAAAATAATTACCAAAAAAATTCTCGTGAGTAGTCTCTGTTTGTTTGCCCTATTTTTAATTTATATGATACCAAAAGATACAGTTTATACATTAAAAGATATAAAACAGGAAGTCAATTATGTAACGGAAAATGAAAATTTAAAAACTGTTTTTTTAATGGATCAAGATGGTATGTTAGGAAAAACGGAATACGTCAGTAGTGTATTAGATGAGAATGATATTAACAGACAAGTGACCGATGCGATATCTGTATTAATAAAAGATGGAATGAATGAAAGCAAAGTACCAAATGGATTTCAAGCCATCATTCCGAGTGATACAAAAATTATTAGTAGTTCTTTTGAAAATGGGGTCTATAAAATCAATTTTTCTAGTGATCTATTAGATGTAAAAGCAGATATGGAAGAAAAAATCATCGAAGCCATCGTATTTACTGCTACAAGTAATAAGAATGTAAAACAAGTCATTATTTATATGGATGGTGATACTCTCACCTATTTACCAAAGTCAAAAACTTATATACCTGCTACCCTAGATCGTAATTTTGGTATTAATAAAACATTTGAAATTGCAAATACAGATCATATTCAAAGTGTAATTGTATATTTCTTAAAAAAATATAATCAAGAACAATACTATGTTCCAGTCACAAAATATGTAAATGATGATAGAGAAAAAGTAAAAATTATTATCGATGAATTATCTAGTAGTCAAGTTTATCATAGTAATCTCATGAGTTATTTAGATAGTAACACAAAACTAGAAGCCGCCAATATAGAAGAAGATACTTTAACACTACAATTTAATCAAAATATATTAAGTCATTTGGAAGAAGAACCAATTCTAGAAGAAGTTATCTATACCATTGCTCTATCGATTCAAGATAACTATGATGTAAGTCAAGTTTCATTTGAGGTGGGAAATGAGGAAATTTGTAAAACTGTTTTAAAAACCCTTGATTAATAAGATATCCTGTAGTATAATTGTCTTGTTGTAAAACAAGACGTCTCAGTAGCTCAGCTGGATAGAGCAATGCCCTTCTAAGGCAGCGGTCGGGGGTTCGAATCCCTCCTGGGACACCAGATTGATAATTACTCAAGCTTATAAAAGTTTGAGTTTTTTATGTATTCATTTTTTATTTTGGCATATAATAATATTAAAAGTTATGACGTACATAAAAAAGTACGTTATAATGTAATTGAGGTGAAAATATGAATACTATAAATATAACGAATGCTAGACAAAATTTATTTCAATTAGTTTCTGACGTAAATAAAGGTTTTAATCCAGTCACTATAATTAACAACAAAGGTGAAAATGCTATATTGTTATCGGAAAGTGATTGGCGAGATATAGAAGAAACTATTTATTTAAATTCTATACCTGGATTTGTAGAATCTATCAATGATGCCAAGAAGGAAGATAAAAATAATTGCACTGTTTATAAAAAAGGTGAAGAATGGTAGAATACAAAATAATATTTTCTAAATTAGCCGATAAAGACAAAAAATTATTAAAGCAAGCTGGACTCGAAAGCAAAGCAAAAGAATTACTAGATTTAATAGCAATAGATCCTTATCAAGCACCACCGACATATGAAAAATTAAAAGGAAACTTAAATGGTCTTTGTTCAAAAAGAATAAGTTATCAGCATAGACTAGTGTATGAGATAGATGAGAATAAAAAAGAAATATTTATTTTAAGAATGTGGACTCATTATGATAATTTATAATGTATTTTTAGAAATTAACCTTCTTAAAAATTTCCAAACGTGTAATACTATATAGTAACATAAGAAAATTCACATACTAGAACCAGAAATGGATTTAAATATCAAATTCCTTTATTAATTATAATCATTTTATGAAAAAGCAAGACATCATGCCTTGCTTTTATTGAGCCGTTTTTAAAACGTAATCAGGAATTTCAATAGGATCTAAATTATTATATTCCTGATATTTCATTTCTAATTTCATTTTCTCACAACGAGAATCAGGATCTTGCATATCTACAATATTTGTTAAATCAATATCAACTTGTGTTAAATATCCAGTTGTTGTACTAATAGATAGATAAACAACGCCTGGTTGATTGATGATCATGCTGATATATTCATCATTGATATTACGATAAAATAAGCGTTTCATATCTTCTTCTGATAATTCTATTTTATATTTACGAATACCCGTTTTATTTGTTTTTACCTCTTCTACTTTTACATCTTTCGCTGTTAGAATAGAATAATCTAATAGACCTTGATCATTCTTTTTTTCTTTCTGCCATTCATTTGTCACTTCATCTTGGGCATACATCGTTTCTTTTTTTACATCATAGTAATATTCTTCTTGTTCTAATAATTCATTATTTTTTGTTACTTTGGTATTTATTTTTTCAACTTGATGTTCTAAGTCTTTTTCTTTTGTCCATATAATGGTTCTTTTATTTACTTTATTTAATACTTTTACTTCCTCTTTAGCAGTTAATGTTTCTTGATAAGTATCTACGAGTTCTAATTTTTCAATTGCTTCATTAACAATTTGTTTGGGGCTTGTTCCACAAGCTGTAAATAATAATATAAACAATAATAAACATCCTATTTTTTTCATAGTATCACCAAACATATTATAACACATATAAAAAAAGAAAGGTAGATTACTCTACCACTTCTCCATTTAAACTCCACGTTCTAGCTTCTGTTATTTTTACTGGAACAATCCTTCCAATAGTCTCTCTACTCGCATTGACATTCACTAATTTTTGGGTATCTGTATATCCCATCACCATGTTTTTATTATTCCCACTAATTCCTTCGATTAAAACAGGCACTGTTTTACCAACATATCTTTCATTGGTTTCTTTGGCATATTGGTTCACTAATTCATTTAATTCATATAATCTATTTTCTTTTTCTTCTAGTGGGGTATCATCTTTCATTTTAGCCGCTGGTGTTCCAATACGAGGAGAAAAGATAAATGTATAAGCTGAATCATATTTACATTCTTTTACAACTTCTAATGTGTCTTTAAAGTCTTCTTCTGTTTCTCCTGGGAATCCAACAATGATATCTGTAGTAATAGAACAGTTTGGAATTCTTTCTTTTAGTTTATGATATAGTTCTAAATAAGATTCTTTTGTATAACGACGTCCCATTAATTTTAAGATACGATCACTTCCACTTTGTAAAGGAAGATGGATATATGGCATGATATTATCATATTTCGCAATCATATCAATCATTCCATCGGTAAAATCCCATGGATGACTTGTTACAAAACGCAGACGTTTGATACCTGTTTTAGAAACATCTTCTAATAAGTTTGCCATGGTATAATCATCATATAAATCTTTTCCATAGGCATTGACATTTTGGCCTAATAAAGTAATTTCTAAGTATCCGTCTTCTACTAATTGTTTTACTTCATCGATAATATATTCTTTTTCTCTACTTCTTTGTTTTCCTCTTGTATAAGGGACAATACAATAAGTACAGAATTTATCACATCCATATTGAATATTTACCCATGCTTTATATGGATTATCACGTTTGGTAGGAATATTTTCAATGACATCCCCTTCCATACTATACACTTCAATTTCTTGTCCTTTTTTCTCTAAAGCTTTTTGTAATAGTTGTGGTAAATGATAGATATTATGAGTTCCAAATACTAAATCAACCGCTTTATACTTCTTCATAATCTCTTCTACAACATGTTCTTCTTGAGCCATACAACCACAGACAGCAATCATTAAATTAGGGTTTGTTTCTTTACTATGTTTTAATCTACCAATCATTCCAAATACTTTATTATGCGCATTTTCACGAATCGCACATGTATTTAAAATAACTAGGTCAGCTGTTTCCATACTATTTGCTTCTTTATATCCCATATCTTCTAAGATGGCTTTAATATTCTCACTATCATGTTCATTCATCTGACATCCATATGTCTTTACATAGTAGAATAATCCTTCTCCTAAGTGTTGTAATTCATGGGTTACAATATATTCATTTGTCTTTGTTTTTACCTTTTCATTGGTACGCTTTTTCGCTTCCATTAAATTTGGTAGTTTCATTTTATCACCAACTTCCTTGTGTATTATAACACATTTCCATACCATCTAAAAGACCTATCGTACAATTGTATTGGTTATGAGAAAAAGATAGCAAAATAAAAAGCAATAGCGCGTTCTATTGCTTTTAAACTTCTTGAACGACAATTAAAATCATCGGTTTACATTCTGTTTCTTGGTATAAGTATTTACCTAACTTATCACGAATACCAGATTTGATTTTATTAAATTCAATATAATTTGGTTTTGTATTCTCATTGATTACTTCTAAAGAAATCTTTTCTGCTTCTTTAATTAAATCAATATTATCTTTTACATAAATAAAACCACGGGTTAAAATTTCTGGACCAGCTAAAATTTGTTTTGTAATACGATCAATGGTAGCACTGACAATCACAATTCCATTATCACTTAATAGTTCACGATCTTTTAATACAAGTTCTCCAACATCTCCTACTGTTTTACCATCTACTAAAATATCATCTACTTTTACAGATTCATTTTTATCAATTAATTTTCCATCGATAAATGTTGCGATTTGTCCATTTAATTTTAATAAAATATTTTCTTCATTCATTCCCACTTGAAGAGCGACTTTCGCATTTTCTACTTGATGACGATATTCTCCAATCACTGGAAAATAATATTTTGGTTGCATTAATGAAATCATCATCATTAAATCTTCTGAAGAAGCATGTTGGTCTAAGTATTTTTTCCCTGATACTTCTACGAAATTCGCACCAATTTTAGATATATTATCAAATATTTTCGCAACGGTTCTTTCCATTCCCTCATATACAGGAGATGCGAATACAATGGTATCTTTATCCGTTAATTTTAAGAACTTATCATAGCCTCTTAAAATACGTTTGATATTAGAATATGGTTTTTCTCTTTCATCAGATACTAATACTAAAATATTTTTATCATTTAAATGTTTTAAATTTTGAATACGTGATTTATCAAATGACATATAGTGTTGATCAATGGCTGTATGAATTAAATGTTCTAAATGTCTTCCCATAATTACGATATTACGATCGGTATCCATGATAGAATTAAATATTTCTTGAATACGATATAATTGTGTACTTGAAACATGGAAAATAACTCTGCCTTCATATTTATACAATGTCTCATTTACAAGAGATTGAATACGGTGTTGTGGAGAAGTAAAACCTTTTCTTGGTGCATATAAGGATTCACTCATTAAACATAAAACACCTTTTTTACCAATATAAGCAAGTTTTCCAATATCAGTTTGATAATTACCTACCATACTAGGATCAAACATAAAGTTTCCTGTATAAACAATTGCACCTTGATCGGTATTTAAAACATATCCTACTGTATCTGGTACAGAATGACTTAAACTAATTGGAAATACACTATTCTTTCCAAAATTAATTTTACGATGTGCTTTAATTTCAATTAATTTTGCGGTTTTTATTTCTGAATTATCTAACTCTTCTTTTAATATTTCTAGTGTAAATTTGGTTCCATATATTTTTAGATTTGGTAAATCTTTTAAAATATCTGGTAATGCCCCTAATTGTTCATCATGTCCATGGGTAATAAATACCCCTTTGACATGGTCTATATTCTCTTTTAAATAGTCATAATTCGGTAAAATATAATCTACACCTAGCATATTATCATCTGCATTTTTTAACCCGGCATCAAATACAAAAATATCTTGGTCGACTTCTACAATATACATATTTTTACCATTTTCATTTAATCCACCAAGACTAAATATTTTTATTTTACTCAAAAATAATCTCTCCTTTCTTTTTTTCATGTTAAAAGACTTAAACATTATATCAAATATTTTAAAAGTTGTCTATTTTCGAAGAAAGAACAGTATCATTACTGTTCTACAGAAAGATATGTTTCATCTAAGATAGAATATAAATATCCAGATACTGGAATATTTAATTTTGCTTTTATATAATTCATATATCCTCTTACTTGTTTTTGATATTCTTCTTTATGAATCTCTTTTAATTTATAATCGACAATCATTGCATCTTTCTCTCCTACTAATAGTAAGTCGATAATTCCATTACTCTCCCCTTCATCTGTTGTACAGATAAATTCATACTCGTGAAATACTTGATATTGACTCACATCTTTCATAAAATCTGTTTGGAGGAAAGCTTTTATTTTTTTCTCTTCAAATGCACTTAAATTTAAATAAGCAAAACTTTCTTCAGGATGGTGAAAATCCATCATTTCTAAGTATTGATGCATTTTGGTTCCTATTTCCATTTTATCCATATCTTCAAAAGAAATGGTAGTTGATTTATGAGAAAATGTAGAATGGGTCATGCTTTCTTTTTCTTCATGAATAGATAATAAATCGGAAAATGGGGTTACTACTTTTGTATCTAACACTTCAAAATGACTTTGATCATATTCTTTAGTTAATTGTAATTGTTCTAATAAAATATGGGTCGTATATGGTGTGAATAACTCTTTTAATGATGCAACGATATCATATAGACTCTTATAATGTTTACGAATTTTCTCCGGTACAATTTGAATAAAAGGAGTTATTTCTTTGGCATCACTAAGTGGAGCTACTAAAATAATTTTTTCCTTGGCTCTTGTAAGAGCAACATAAAATACACGTATTTTTTCTGAAATATCATCTAAATCATTTTTAGCAATAAATAATTTTTTATAAAATGTTTCGCGAATTCCATCCTCAAAGTATGGGACGATCATCCCAAAATCTTTTTGATATAAGAAACGTTCTTTGGTATCTGCTTTAGAGAATAACTTCGTAAGACCTGAAAAATAACAGATAGGAAATTCTAATCCTTTGGATTTATGAATTGTCATCAAATTCACTGCATCGACATTACTTTCCTTTTTGACATCAAAACTTACATCTAATGTATTCATATCTAACTGTTCAAAATAAGTTACTAATTTTCTTAAATCATAGCCATTTTGTTCTAGTGTTTTAGATAAATTTAAAAGAAATACTAATTTATCACTATTTAGTTCTACATCTCCTAATTGAATGACAGCATCAAACAATTGAAACGTGTGATATATTTCTCTCATCAAGGAGGAGATTGTATGTGTTTTAGAGTAATTAGCAAGCTCATTTAATTGCTCATATAAAAGATTAAAATCACTTTCATCCTGCATACATTGAAAAATAGTTCTTTTCTCTTTCTTAGAACGGTTTAATAAACGGAAGATACTATCATCACTAAAACCGCCTACAAAAGAGCGAGAAAGCGATAAAAATGGATGAAGAACAGCTTCTTTACTATCTTTTCTTCTTACGATACAATCAATTAATTGGATAATACTTTTCACTGTATAAATAACATCCGTCGCATAAAATGATTCTTCTTTATGAATCATAATTGGAATTCCTAAATAGGTAAAAATCGTTTTATATAAGTCAAAATTTGTTTTACGATCTTGTAATATCGCAAAATCAGAATAAGTGACAGGTCTCAATTGCCCTTTGTCTTGAATCATTTCATGATTCATGATTCGCTTTTTAATATCTTTCGCAATCATAAACGCTTCTATTTCTTCTTTGCGATATCTTTTTGCCTCTTCACTTTCTTGATATGAATAATCTAATACTTCAATCTCATAATTGGTATTTTGATCTTTTACTTTTTCATAAGAAAGATTTCCAAAAATCATCTCTTCTTGATTAAAATAATGAACTCCCCCTACTTTCTCATCCATAATCGCTTGAAAAATAAAGTTAATCGCATCAACGACTTCTTTTCTAGAGCGAAAGTTTTTAGAAAGTGTAATTAATTTACCACCCTCATTTTTTTGATAATGATAAAACTTATTCATAAATATGTTAGGGTTGGCATTTCTAAAGCGATAAATAGATTGCTTTACATCTCCAACCGTATATACATTATTATTTTCAATCATTGATACGAAGTAGGTTCCAATATCGTTCGTATCTTGATACTCGTCAATCATGATTTCATAAATATGATTCTGATAATATGTTCTAATATCTTCATGTTCTTCTAACAGTTGGATTGCAAAACGTCCAATATCGTGAAATTCATATATGTTTTGTTTCTTTTTCTTCTGCAATAATTTTTCAAAATAAACTTTTAATATATCTTTTAAAATACCAATTGTTTCTTTTGTTTTTAACACTTCTTCGATATATGATTCCTGATTTGGATAGACACAAAGACTCGTAATTTCTTGAATCTGCTTTTTTATATTTTGATAGATTTCTTTCATTCTATCTTTGATATCATCATCAATTTCTTTAGAGCGTGGTAACGATGGTAATTTGATAGTGTGAAAGACAGAAGCAATTTCTTCATATGTATTTTGATGAGTTTCCATTTCCGTCTTCAATTGTTCTAATATCGGTAACAATGGTTCTGGAGCATTTTCTAAACTTTGATTGATGTCTTCTGTAACTACTTTTACTTGTTTTTGAATCTCTTTGATATATTGATCTAATTGTTTTTGAATTTCACTTCTATTACAATTTTGATAACAATCTTCTAGTTCTTGTTCAATATGAATACGACTTGTCAATGAATTAGCAAGGTTTAAAATTATCTTACGAACTTTTGTGTCATCTTTTACAGTAAATGTATCTAATAATTTTAAGAATTCAGAATTACTTTGTTCATAAAATTCTTGAAATGTTTCATCAATACTTTCTTGCTTTAATGTTTCGATCAAAATTCCATCTCCAATCGATACATCTTTCTCAATTCCAAGCAAGTAGTGATATTTTTTGACTAGGTTTAAACTAAAACTATCAAACGTACAGATACTTGCTAGATCTAATAGTTGTAATTCTTTTTGTAACTTAGGATATCCATTGGGAATTGCCTCTAATAATTTCTTTTTCACACGGTCTTTCATTTCTTTTGCTGCAGCATTGGTAAATGTCAAAACAATTAAATCTAAAATAGAATGTCCTTCTTTTAATATTTCTAGAATACGTTCTGTTAAAACTGCTGTTTTTCCACTCCCTGCACCCGCACTTACTAAAATTGAAGTATCTCTTGTGGCAATTGCTTCCCATTGTCCATCTGTCCATGTACTATTTGCTGGTTTTTGTTTCACTGTTCTCACCTCTCGATTCTATACATCTAAAAATTCTAAATTCTTATATTCTTTTACTGTTTTATAATCATTTGCTTTTTTAAAACAAATATCATAGTATTGACAGTACATACAACCTGTTGCATCTTCTTTTTTCTCATTACCTATTTGAATTGGTGCGATTTTAAAATCAGCCTCTTGAATTGCTTCTACAACCGTATGAATATTGTCATCGACAATTTCTAATAATTTATTTAATGTTTCCTCATCGATGACTTTGGCAGTGGAATAAAAAGTATTATTTTTTGTGACACGTAAACTTCTTACCATGCCACCATCTAAATAGTGTTGATCTAAATGGTGTAATAATGAAATTTCATTTCTTGTATAACCATCTAGCTGATAAAATTGTTCTTTTTGTAATGCATAACTTTTCTTTTCATCATAATTCATAACAGATGGAAGAATATGTTGTAGATAAAATCCTGCTACTTTCATATTTTGAAACACTGGATGGTGTTTTAAAAAATATAAATATGTTAGTAATTGCATATCCAATCCATAGATTACTTTATTATAATCTAACTTAGTATTACCAGTTTTATAATCAATTACAATCACATAAGTATTTTCATCATCTGTAAAAGTCATGATTTTATCAATGACTCCCATGAAACGAATTTTTACTTTTTCATCTAACTCTATTTCAAATTCTTTTTCAAAGTATTTTGCTTCAAACTCTGTTCGTTCTAATTCCTTTTTTAAATAAGTACAAATTTCTTTTAACTCTTTTTTATATTTTTCTAAATAAAATTGTTCTTCTTTGGTAAATGTATCTACTTCGTGAATGGATGTTTCAATACATATATCGATCTCTTCTTCTTGGTACAATTTAGATAACACTTCATGAAAGAAAGTTCCTATCATGGTTGCTTTCCCTGTTGGTTTTTCTGGTACTTTTAAAATATGTTTTAAATAAAAACGAAAAGGACAGTGAAAAAATGTATCCATAGAAGAATAAGAAAGTGTCATTTCCCCTTTTACATATTCTTTTAAATAATCTTCGTTTACTGCTTGATATTGATTTTGATAAGATTGATAATCTTCGATAAATGTGTGTTGAAATAAAGCGTGAAAATCATCTGTTTTTTCTTGATATTTATAATAAGTATCTAAACTACGGGCTAGTAAATAACGATTATAAGCTTGATTTTGATAGATAGATTCTTTTTCTTTTACTTCTATCTTTCTCGTTTGTTTTAATACTTCTAACAAAGGAGAAGGTTCAAAATTAGCAAATGAACTTCCTTTCGCATAACTAATCCATAACTTTTCTTTACTTTGTAAATAAGTAAGTACTTTTTGTTTATTACGCTCATTTTTGGTAGTTGTATCCATAAAGCCAATTTCTCTTTTTTCATCATCACTTATATAATCTAAATCTAAAGATACCGGGGGCATTGTTTCTTGATTGAAACCAACGACATAATATACATCTTGACTTCCATAACTTTCTAATGATGTATCAACTGTTACGGCATTTTTTTCGAATGTAGGTTTTAAATAAAGATGTTTTAATTCGTAAATGAGTACTGGTAAAAATATAGAAATAGATGTATCACTATGACGGTATTTTCCATAAATACGTGCTAGTTTTTCTAATGCATCTTGCTCTACTTCATTTTTAACAATCACTTTCTGAATCAATTCTTCGATCTCTTGGATAGAACCGTCTTGTATTTCTATCTGTTTTAAAAAGTCTTGAATCAGTGGTAAAGAATAAATAGATGATTGTTCTTTTACTGTATATGGGATTTGAAATAATTCTAATAAATGAATACAAAAACCTAAGTAATCTGATGAGACATTACAAATATGGATTTGATCTAGTAAAACATCTTCTTGACGCATCTTTAATATATCTAGACATACCGTACTTAATTCTTCACGAATATCAGAAAACTCTGTATAAGAAATTGCTTCTTTACATATGATATCTTCTTGATACTGAATGATAATTCCTTCTTTTTCTAAATCATTTAAAATATGAGTTGGTATTTGATATTTCATTTCACCACATATGATAAGTTGTTGTTTTTTTAAATATATTTTTTGATAAGTAGATGGTATCATAATATTTTGTTCAATCAATTCTTGTTGTAATTGATATAGTTTTTCGATTTTCCCACTTTTTCCAGTCTGGACAAACCACAATATATTTTTTAAATCACTCGCTACACTTGGTAAATACCCCCTCTTATACATTTCTAATAAATAATCATCCCGATAAGTACCATAAAACAGTTCCATCAAATCAGCAAGTGATATAAATTTAAAATCATCTAATGTTTGTTGTTGTTCATATTGTTTTAGAATACGGTATTTTTCTTCTATCGTTGCCAGAATTAACTTCGTCATACTAACACATCCTTCTTTATCTATTCTATCATATTTAAACCATAAATAGTGATTGTAATTTCATTATAACAAATAGCGAACATCTGTTCAATAGTTGACATAAAAAAAACGGATATTTCCGTTTTTATAAATAAGAAATTTCTTGAATCAATTTCATATTATTTCTAATTTTAAGGGTTAATGTTAAAACAGTATTAGAATTTTCTGATATAAAGGTTAATGTATAAATATTGGTTTCTTTATCTAATTTCATATTCGTTAAAGTCGTTGGAAGCGTAATATTTAAATCATCTTCTGTAATCTGATAACAATAACCTGTATCTGTTTTAAATGGTGTTTGATAACTTTCTCCCTCTTGATATTGTAAAATAGAAACATCGGAAAATGCATTGGCAAAATAAGTAGCAATCAGAGTATTGGCTTGATCTTTATTAATACATGTAATTGGACTTCCTTCTTTTAATGGATAAGTTTGGGATGGATTTGTATTTTTAATATGAATTAATAAAAACTTTAATTTATTTTCATCACTTACTTCTTTTAAAGTACCAGTACTAATTGCACCTAACCCATCGTTCATATTTTTAATCCAATCTTCATATTCTTTTTTGATATCATCCGTTAAAGCAATTGTTTCTGTTTCATGTACAGATGGGATTACTTCTTTAATTTCTTCTTTTTGTTTTTCAGGACTAATTAAATATAATCCACCAATGATTAAAATAACAATCAAAGCAAATTTCATAGAACGCGCATTTTCTACTTTAACCGGTTTTTTTGTTACTTTTTTCTTTTCCTTTTTCTTTGCCATAGACATTTTCCTTTCTATTTTTATTTTATCATAGATGTTTCAAAAATATGTGAGAAAATGAATCATTTACTTTCTATTAGACATTTATTTGAAAAATAAGTTAGGAAATCCTAACTTACTTTAAAATGAATCAATATTAATTGTGATTAACTTATTTTCATGGATGTAACTAGAAGCTTGTACAATGGTACGAATTGCATTAGCAATTGCTCCTTTTCTTCCAATTACACGTCCCATATCTTCTTGACTTACTAATACTTCAATTACGACTTTGTCTTCATCATCCTCAAAAGCTTTTACACGAACCATATCTGGTTCTTTTACAACTGATTTTACTAAAAATTCAGTAAGTGGTACGAAATCCAATTTAGTTTGCTTTCTTAGCTTTTGATTCGTGGAATTCTTTTAAAATTCCTTCTTTGCTTAAGATGTTTCTTACAGTATCAGTAGGTTCTGCTCCATTACTTAACCATTTCATAATTTCTTCTTTGTTTAAGTTAATTTCAGCAGGATTTTTTAATGGATTATAAGTTCCAACTTCAGCGATCACTTTTCCATCTCTTTTTGCTCTAGAGTCAGCTGCTACAACACGATAAAATGGTTTTTTCTTAGCACCCATTCTCTTTAATCTTAATTTAACTGCCATAGTATTCCCTCCAATCTGTAATCATTCTAACATAATCTTCATTTATTGTCAACTATTTTTGGTTGACAGTTAAATATATGTATAAAAACACCAATTATTCATTGGTGTTTTCATGGATATAATCTTCATTTACTTGGTTGTCAATTTCCTTCATAACTTCTTCCGTTGGTTCATCTTCTATCTCTTCCCATGGTTCTTCATCATCTTCAATGGCAATTTTTACTTTTGTTTCACCGACTAATTCTACTCCTAATTCTTTTTCAATATCAAAATGAATGGTACCATCTTGATCTATTTGCACATTATTACAAGTTGGTTGTTTTAAACTTCTTACAATAATATCTGTATCGCCAGTTAAACTTGTATTTTCTTTTGTTTTTACATGAAATGCTTCATTGTATTCAATCTTTTTGTTTACAACTGTCGTTTTACTATCATTTTCATAAGAATACCAAATATTTACATCAAAAGAGCCATCCACACCTACGTTTTCTCCGGACTTATAGCCTTTAAATTGATGATTAATCACCCAACAACCAAGAACGTTTGAAGGCTTATCAGCTGGTTTTAAAGAATAACTATTTTTAAAATATTTTTTCCCTTTCCCAATGACAGCTTTTGTTACAATTTCTTTATATGTGGCCACTTTACTCACCCCTCACCATAATATATGCGAGAATTTTTCAAAGTGTCCATATAATTATTGTTCAATTGCTACTACAACACGATATTTTTGACGGTAATTTTTATACTTTGTATCAAAACTACATGTTTGTAACACTAATACTTTTTTATTTTCTTCCAATGAAAGATCCGTTTGATATTGGGATTTATTTTTTAGTTTTTGTAAATGTTCTAACCAAGTAAGGCCATTATAACTTTCTAAATTTAAATAATCAAAATCACTGGTTTCAACATAAGATGAGAAAACTTGAAAG